>JBAXAW010000131.1:0-4485 GCA_037142305.1 Actinomycetota bacterium | reverse complement strand
CACCTCAAAAAGCGGCCGAGACATATACGAGATACGGAGACCTAAAAGTAGCCGGCGCACAAGCAGTGATTGCGATGCTCGAACCGATACAGGCTCGCTATTTCGAATTATTAAACGACCAGGGCGAATTAATGAGTCTGCTTCACAAGGGCAATGCTCGGGCTAAAGAAGTTGCTAGCAAAACTCTTAGCCGAGCTCAAAAAGCAATTGGGTTTCTCTCAGCCGAATAAGTAACGCAATCTATAAAAACTTTTTAAGTATTGTCAGCCTCGCGCAAATCTGACAACGCGCCTGCTACATCTAATAGATCTGAACCGGCAACTAATCGAATTGTGACTGAGTCACTATCAATATTTCGCAACACTTCACTACCAATTTTTTCATGATCGTGATAAGCCGTAAATCGCTCGCCTCTTCGCCCAACCAAAGTTGCAACTACACGGCCGAGAACACCGAGATTTGACTGAATCTTTCCGATGTCATGCAACAACGCTGCGCGAATTTCTGGCCGAGTTGCGCTCGGACGCAAACTAAGAAAACGACGCAATACAGCAATGCTGTGGCGTTGATCCATCATGGGCAACCTTTGCCAAAGTTGAAATTCACCGTCAAGTAGAAGCGACTCAACTTCAATTAAATCTTCAGGCGACGGTTGCGCACCAGAAATAGCGCCGAAAAATCGTGAAACTAGATGCCTGAAATATTTCAACGGCTTATTCGCGCACGCGGGTGCGCCTCTCGATACATCTGAAAAAGAATTTCGTTCTCAACTTTTGTATAAATCTGAGTTGTACTCACAGATGCGTGACCAAGAAGTTCTTGCACCACCCGCAAATCTGCACCATGAACCAACATGTGCGTCGCACATGAATGTCGTAACGCATGTGGTGATAAATCTTTGATCTTGGCTATTTCGCCGTATTTGCGAACGATGTTATATGCCGCCTGACGCGAGAGTCTTGTTCCGTGCACACCAAGAAAAACTGCATCTTGATCTTTACGTGTCGCCCACTGTTCGGGTGCAAGTGTTGGTCGCCCACCCAAGTCGAAATAATCAGTTAGAGCCTCATGGCAAAGTCGACCAAATGGCACGATTCTTTCTTTTGAACCTTTACCAAATAAACGCACGAGCGAATCTTGCATGTCGATGTCGCTCATTGAGAGTCCGCAAACTTCTGCGACTCGCGCTCCAGTTGCATAAAAAAATTCAAGCAACGCGCGATCACGCCTTGCAAATGAGTCAACGCCAGTCACACTGCTCAAAAGCCTTACAACATCTTCTTCGGCAAGCGCCTTGGGCAAACTACTAGGAACCTTTACACCGTCAACCAATGCCGCCGGATTATCAGTTCTGATTTCTTCTTGTGTCAAATAACGATGAAACATTCGAACAGCTGCAAATTGTCGAGCAATTGATTTTGGTGCCCGACCAGTCGTGCGAAGATAGCCAACAAATCGTTCAAGATGTTGAACAGTCACCGTAAAAATTGTCGTGTTCTGTGTCGTAAGCCAAGCCACGTAACTGGTTAGATCTAACTTATAAGCACTTAAAGTATTGCGAGATCTCCCCTGTTCAACTCGCATCCACGTCATAAACGTGTCGAGCGGGTCAGACGCCATGCTTCAAATATAAGTGTCAGCGAGAAGTGCGACTTGCAATAGACCGATCACAGTCTTGCCGTCTACGATCTCGCCACTTCTAATCATCGCCATACATTTTTCGAATTCAATAAGTTCGATGGTCATAAATTCTTCTTCGGGGCCATGTCGATCTGTCTTCGTTTCTTTCAAATCTGTAGCAAGAAATAGATCAACAGCAGAATTACTGATGCCTGGTGCCGCAATGTGTCGACCGAGATTAATCATTGAGCCGGCGATTAACCCTGCCTCTTCTTCTAACTCTCGACGAGCGGTGAGCTCTGGTGCTTCGCCCTCTAGGTCACGCATACCAGCAGGAATTTCAAGAGTTGTAATACCTAGTGGAGGTCGGTACTGGCGAACAAGCACAACTTTGCGCGAGCCTTTTTCGCCAACAAGAGCAACTACTCCAACTGCGCCGGGCGAACGAACAAAAGTTCTTACAAACTCTTCGCCGTTCGGGTCAACGAACTTGCCTTGCACGAGCGACCATACCGCCCACTCATGAACCAACTTTTCGCTAGCGCAACTAAAGTCTTTTTCCATAGATGAATGTCAGCTGTGATTCAGCGAGCTACAGATTTTTGAGCATCTTGATCAACTGAAGTATCAGTCGAAAGCTGTGCAAGATTTGCAAGACGCTGTGTTCGATATTTAAGTGCCGCGCCAATTAGTTCACGAAACAACGGGTGCGGACGATCTGGGCGGCTCTTAAATTCTGGGTGCGCCTGCGTGCCAACCCAAAACGGGTGACTTTCAAGTTCAACAAACTCAACAAGTGTTTTGTCTGGTGAAGTGCCACTACATAACAGACCTGCTGCCTCAATACGTGCGCGATAATTCGAATTGAACTCATAACGGTGACGATGACGCTCGCTCACAACTGGCTCGCCATAAGCATTTGCGACTTTGCTGCCAGGCGACAAAACTGCATAGTAAGCACCAAGTCGCATCGTGCCACCCTTGTTTGTTACTTCACGCTGGTCAATCATTAAGTCAATGACCGGGTGTGGAGTTGCCGCATTGAATTCGGTTGAATTGGCATCTGCTAAACCAAGCACATTACGTGCAAACTCAACTGTCATCACTTGCATACCAAGACACAAACCTAAACACGGCACATTGTTTTCACGCGCAAACTCAGCGGCACGAATCTTGCCTTCGATTCCGCGAGGGCCAAACCCACCAGGAATCACGATGCCGTCAAGCGAACTCATTCGTTCGTCGGCTAGTAAACCTTCAACATCTTCGGCTTGAATCCATACGACTTCAATCTGTGCACCATGATGAAAACCGGCGTGCTTAAGACTTTCAATTACCGAAAGATATGCATCATGTAAGTCAACATATTTGCCGATCAAGCCAATTCGAACTGGTGAAACTGCGGCTTCAATACGATTCACAAGATTGCGCCAAGGCGCCAAATCAATCGGTGAATCAATTCGCAATACATCACAAATCACGGTGTCTAAACCTTCGTCGTGAAAAATTAATGGCAACTCATAAATGTTCTTGACATCAACGGCGTTAATCACAGCACGATTGTCGACGTCGCACTGACTCGAAATTTTGCGCTTCAACGAGTCACTAAGTGGCTCATCACTTCGACAAACAATCACATCTGGTTGAATTCCGCGACTGCGAAGCTCGGTAACGCTGTGTTGCGTTGGTTTCGTCTTTTGCTCGCCACTTGGCCCGATGAACGGCACCAAAGTTACGTGCACATAACAAACATTGTCACGACCAACTTCATTTCTGAACTGACGAATTGCTTCAAGAAACGGAAGAATCTCAATGTCACCAACTGTGCCGCCGACTTCGGTGATCACAACATCAACTTCATCTGTAACTAATCTTCGAATGCGTCGTTTGATTTCGTCAGTCACATGCGGAATCACCTGCACTGTTCGCCCGAGATAATCGCCTCGTCGCTCGGCGGCAAGAACAGATTGATAAATAGAACCAGTCGTCGCGTTTGATGCACGAGTAAGCGGTTCGTCAATGAAGCGCTCGTAGTGTCCGAGGTCTAAATCGGTTTCTCCACCGTCATCAGTAACAAAAACTTCACCATGTTCAAATGGATTCATCGTTCCTGGGTCAACGTTGATATACGGATCAAGTTTTTGCATCGTCACGCGCAATCCGCGCATTTTCAACAGGCGACCTAACGAAGAAGCAGTCAGTCCTTTGCCGAGTCCACTCGCAACACCGCCCGTTACGAAAACATGCTTTGGCACTTCGGGCTCCCGTCTGAGTTTATTTAGTGTGAAAAACTCACACTTAGTACGACGGAATTAAAGTATATCGGAAGCCTCAACCCCGAGGGTTCTTCCCATAGTTGGCGCTAAGCAAGTCACGCGCATGTTCGTTGGCTGAACCTTCGGCGACGCCACCTGACAACATTCTCGCGATCTCGGCGACTCGGTTTTCACCACTCAAAATTGATGCTTCGGCGAAGGTTTGCTTATCTCGCACAGTTTTGGTGACATTTACTTGAGTGGTTGCAGCCGCAGCTACTTGAGCCAAATGGGTAACAACCAAAACCTGGTGTCGATGCCCCAAATCTGCGAGTGCAGCAGCAACTGCAACGGCTGCGGTGCCACCGATGCCGGCATCTACTTCATCAAACACAAGGGTTCCTGGTGCTTGGGTTAAAACAAGTCGCAGCGCGAGCATCGTTCGGGCAAGTTCGCCGCCAGACGCCACTTTTGTCAACGGCAACAGTGGCGAGCCAGGGTTTGCCGAAAGCAGAACCAAAACTTCGTCACCCGGATCTTCACCAACATTGATTGCCAACGTTGCATTGACCATCGCCAAAGATTTGAGATGCGATTCAACGGCAGCCGC
>JBAXAW010000130.1:0-4535 GCA_037142305.1 Actinomycetota bacterium | reverse complement strand
ATACCTATATATAAGTATAGATATCGATCCATACACATATCCATCGACCGTGCAACACCCTGTAGTTATAACTAGCCAATGAACTTATTTGCCTTATTTTCGGTAGCACTGCGAAACTCAGAGGTTATTTTTTGCGCGCTTATCGTTGGGTTCGTCATCGGATTTTTCGCGATGGATGTTTAGCCATAATGGCATCTAGCGATGATCGCTGCTAGTCCGCATGGCGTCTAATCCGCCAAATAGTGCCAAATATGGGGAGGCAGTGTGACCGCGGTTACTATATGCGAATGAAAAAACTCGCCTTTGTTATTGCAGTCATCGTCGGCCTTGCATCTTGTGGTTCGACCACTTCACAAGAGTCAGCGAGCGGCCCGAACCCGGCCACTGAATATTGTGTAAGCAAAGGTGGGACGATTGAAGTTGCAAAAGAAGAAGTTGGCGAAGTTGCATACTGCGTTCTTGCAAACGGCACTCGCGAAGATGCGTGGGATTACTTCTACAACTCAACACCGATCCCCGGTTGGACACAGACATCATTTTTTGCACCAGCCCAAACTGACACGAAAGCAAAAGAAACTTTCACTGGTCGAATTAGTTTTGAAACTACAAAATTAGAGTTAGATGTAAACCCAGCAGACAAGTTTGTTCAGAACCCTTGGTCGTGGTGGGGATTGTTTGATTTCTTAGCCGCAACCGACCCAGCGGGTGCGACATCGTTAATGAAACTTGATGCACAATTGTTTCCGGGTCTTGAGATTGATTTCTTCACTTCGCCAGAAGGCGACCTCGTGCCGGTGCAACGCGACATTATTCGCAAGCCACTAGTTGATCGCACCGCTAGCTTCTGGGAGATTATTGCCAGCCCTGGCCGCGTGTGGGCGGCAACTGCAAGTGATGGCAAATATGCAAGTTGGGATAAGGCGGCTTTTCCGTTTTCACTTGTTCAGTCTCAAGAGGGTGAAGCATGGATCGGCCTCGCCACTTTCTATTACAAAGACGGCAAAATTTCTGATACAAAAGTTCAACTCACTTCAGACACTGGTGGCGGATTCATTTTCTGGGATCCAGATTTTGATGTGAATGCTTGGGGTCAGATACCTACGAAGTACACCGCCGACACAGTTACTGATGAGGCGAAACTTCAAGAATCATTCGCGACCGAAAAGTCGAGCAAAGTTGCGACGAAACCGCTGTCTGAGTTGGGCACCGAGTTAGTTGCTGCAGCGGGTGCGCTTGATCCGAAGCCAACACTTAGCGTCGCCGTAATGCAAAATGACGTTCTTTATGTTGATTCAGTCAAGACCCCTTTCGGTGACTACCCGTACCCACTAGATATGCGCGTCGGAGTTTGGTCGGCGACCAAATCGCTTGTGCCCGGCATGGCTGCGCTGCGACTTGCCGAGAAATATGGTTCAGAGTTTTTAGATACGAAACTTGTTGACTACTTCGAAGTTGGCAAAGAATTTGATTATGTCGACGCGAAATCACAAGCGCGATGGGAGGCTGTGACAATTCGAAATGCGTTGCAGATGTCAACCGGAATGGGCGCCACTGGCTACGACACCAACTGGGATGGCAAGAATGCAAATACTTATCAGTGGGGTTATTCATACGACCTAGCCGACATGATTCGCTACTACTTCAATGTCACGCCGAACCCTGATGTGACGGGGCCAGGCCAGAAGTTTGCTTACATCGATCAAGATATGTGGATTGCATCTCTCGCGATGGAGCGATTTCTTCAAGAAAAAGAAGGTCCAAGCGCGACGCTAATTAGCATGTTGCGCAACGAGGTCTACGCACCGATCGGTGTCAGCCACTTTGCTTTGGGCACGAACTACACCCCAACTGGTGAACTAGGCAATAGTTACGGTGGATGGGGCGCACTGCCAACACTCGATATCTTGGCAAAAGCAGGAATGCTTATCGCCAATGATGGCAAGAGTGCAGACGGGTCACAGATCTTGAATAGTGAATTGCTCGGCACGTATACGAAGTCTGCTGATTATCAACTTGCATTCTGGAAGACAAAAGCGACTGTTGATGGTGCTGAGATATTTATTCCGACTATGAGCGGCGCCGGCGGAAACAAAGTGTTAGCACTACCAAATAACACTTCGATCGTTGTGCTCGGGCGAGATGACTACAACGCAAGCATCCCCGACGACAAGTTGGCTGCTCTCGTTAGCGCAACACTCAAACTCGGAAAATAACTATCGGCGGCAACTACCCCGCCAGCTCGTAACCGAAAAGGGCTTTGAGATTCTGCGTCGTACCGTAGGTATGCACATGCCGACGTACAATGATTTAGTGGAGTCCAACCAGAATCCCAACGAAGACTGGCGCGGTGTGGATGTCGGGCAGATACGTAACCAACTCAAGATGAGTGTCGAAGAGCGGGTGCGAGACATGGTCCATGCCGCAAATGTTATGTTGTCAATTGCTGAACACGCACGAGTTGCAAGAGAGCGCATTACGCAAAATGTTTGAGCCGATTCAGATCTGTAAGATTCTGAACGAAGAAAAAGTGGAGTATGTAGTTCTTGGTGGGTTCGCCGCCATCATTCACGGGTCACCACTTCCCACAAAAGACATTGATATTTTGCCCAGTCGAGTGCAGAGCAATCTTGACAATCTTGGTCGTGCGCTTACACGTATGAACGCAAAGATCCGGATTTCAGGTGAACCTATTGCTACCAAAATTGATGGGCCTTTCCTAGCGAACATGCCCCATATGCTCAACCTTGTGACCGACTTCGGTGAGTTAGATTTGACATTTACCCCCGCAGGTCGCGCAGGAGACTACGAAGGTTGGAAGTCGAGTGCGACGTTAGAACTTATTGACGAAAACTTGACAGTTGTCGTTGCTTCACTTGACGACATCATCGACTCAAAGCAATCTGCCAACAGAGCCAAAGACCAAATGGCACTGCCGTACTTGGAGTCACTGCGTGATGAATTGCGTCGAAACGCAGATTGAAATAGAAGAGATGTCTGATCAATCTCAATATCTCGAATTCATCGGTGTGTATAACGCCGATGCCTCAATTTGGGGTGAAGTTTCGTATTGGTTTGGTGCACGCTTCGGTATCAGGCATTGTTCTCTTTGTGACGTAACACACGGTTTGTTTCGCGAGCGCGCCGACTGGGTGCAATGCAGCGAGTCACTCGGTGTTTCGTTTTCGACGTATCACCGCGACGATGCACCACAAGATGTACGCGTTGCTGCAAACGGCAACTACCCCGTCGTTCTTGGTCGCACTGCAACAGGCATCAACGTTGTGCTCAACGATGCACAAATAGAAGCATGCAATGGTTCACCCGAAAGTCTTATCGCCGCGCTGCGATCTGCGAAATGAAAGTGAGATAGAAACTACGTGAAAAAATTTCTACTTACCGCCGCTGTTTTATTTGGATTGCTCCCCGCATCAATCGCCAAAGCGCATGATCCGATCATCCTTACTTCAGACCAGCGCACACCATCTGACGGGCCGCTACTTCTCGACGGAACCATTTCGTTTGCGCTCTACGGTTCGCTTGACGCTCGTGGCGATACTCGCGGATTTCGCGTCAACTTCAACGCTGGTGATCCGCTTTATATTTCAATTTTGATCCCTGATCTTGCGCCAGAAAATATGCTCGACAATGCGTCACTGCCATTTTTAAATATGGAAGACCCAAGTGGCGCGAAAGTAAAACTCGCGACAACTTAAAAGGTTTCATTTGCCGAGCCGTACACCGGCACAAACTATGTTCGCTTAACCGAATTTCGTGGTACTGCTCTCGGCGGAACTTACTCGATTACCGTAATGGGCGATTCGCCAGCACGCTTCACTGTGTCAGTTGGAGAAAAAGAGATGTTCGGCTCGCCGGTCGAAAATATTGCCAACCGCGAACTCGGTGTTGGTGGCGTGATGGCTTGGTATGCGGGCGAGGCGCAGACTGTTGACTCGACTGTGGACTCAACTTTGCCGATCGCGATACCAGAGAACGCGCCGACAAGCGAGCTCGACTCTGAATCTTCGTCAGGCGAATCATCTTCTAACAACCCGTTAATTTTAATTGTCGCTGCAATCGCGGCGGTCGGGATCATTGTTATTCTCAGATACGTTCGAGTTATGAAAACTCGATAGATACATATCGCCGATCGTCCCATAGCCTTGACTAAATAAATGAACAGCACCAACAGCACATTTGATTTCGCACAAAAAGTCGTACTTGTTGCGGGTGGTACGGGCGGGCTCGGTAGCGCTCTAGCCACCGAACTGCGAAGTCGGGGTTGCATTGTCGCAACTGTTTCGCGCACACCAAATACAGACCCAAACCACATCGTGGCTGATCTGCGCTCGCCAGAATCAGCAACTGCAGTAATTGACGAAGTTGTTGCTAAGCATGGTGCACTGAACATTGTGATCAACGCGATGGGCATCGTTGCCTTTGGAGAAATCAGCACTACATCTATCGACACCATCGAAGAAGTATTTCTCACAAACACATTTGGACATATCTTTTTGATGCAAGCAGCGCTACGCAAA
>JBAXAW010000129.1:0-4541 GCA_037142305.1 Actinomycetota bacterium | reverse complement strand
GCAACTGACGCTGCTTGTGCGATGTTTGAAAATTTCAAAGATGTGAGCGTGGCACTGAGAGTTAGCCGTGTGAACGGATCGTCATCAACGAGTAATAATCTAAGCGGGTTTGACATCGCGGTAATTATGTCTGAACTACTCATGAGTTTGCTTTCAACTTGAAATCTATTTTTAATGAGTAGTGCTGGCACGACTCAAGATAATAATTTATTGGTGCTAGCACCACACAGTACTACTTAAAGAACTATGTCGACTGAATAGATTTTTAGCGTAAGAGTTATGGGTTTTGTCTCAAAAATTAATCGAATAACAATTTTGTATTTCGTGTTTGCGATTGTTTTTGGAAGCTTCGCTGTTCGAGTAAATGCAGCCTCTGAAAGTTCGGTTACCAAACCAAGTTTGTTGTCAGTGTGTGTAAGTCCGACGAAATCTAAAGCGCGCTTAGCACAAGATGATCGATGTACAGATAAAAATACGGGCACAATCTATGAGTCTTTGCCTTCTAAAACGGCCCAGACGTCGAGTCTTAGTAAGCAGTCATTGCCTCCTAAAACAGCCACTTCATCTATTCAAAACAACCAGTCTCTACCTGCGAAAACGGCTAATTCGTCGACTCAAAGCAATCAGTCGTTACCTGCTGTAACTGCTGATGCTGCGAAATCGACGACTGCGACAACTAATCCGGCAGCTGCGTCTGCGACAACTGTGCCGACTAAAGCGTCGGCTGGATCTACGACTACTGCGCCGGCTGCTGCGTCTGGGGCTACTGCGTCGGCTACTGCGTCTGCGTCAACTGTGCCGGCTGCGACTGCGGCAACAAAGACTACGGGGTCGACCAAAACGACAACGACAAACAATAAAACAAGTACTACTTCAGGGACAACAGCGAAAACTGCGACCACTGTAACGACGATTGCGAGTACTGCAACAATTAACACTGCGCCGGTCAGCACGGCAACGACAGTCAAGACAACCTTGGTAACAACGACACCAGTGTCGACTAGTACCGGCACAACAACAACGACTGTTGCTTCCCGAGTTGTCGGTTCATTTGCCGGCTTCTTAGGCGGCAATTGCGCCGATGGTTCGTCGATTCCATATTATTGGGGCACTAATGGCTCAACCACTGCTGGCTCGTGCTCGAGTAATTCATCAACAGCAGTAATTTCGGCAGGCAGAGACCAGGTGACGACAACTGTTCCTGTTGCGCCGAACACTCCTGCGACGCCAACTGGTGTTGCCGGTAATACCCAAGTTACGGTGACCGTTGCTGCCGGCACTGGTTCTGGTAGTGCTCCTACAAGTTACACAGTTACTCGATCAACGACTTCTGGTGGCACGTATACGACCGGTTGCACAATTACTGGTGCGGCTGGCGCATGTATCATCACCGGTTTAACAAACGGTACGACATACTTTTTTAAGGCAACGGCAACTAACTCTGCTGGCACTTCAGATTTATCTAGTGCTTCAAGTTCGGTTACCCCTGCCGATGTTCCCGGCGCGCCAACAATTGGCACTGCAACAGTGGCCAGTGAGACATCAGTCACAGTCACTTGCACTGCGCCTGCGTCTAATGGCGGTGCGACCATCACTACTTACACGGCAACATCAAGTCCTGGTGGCAGAACAGGCACTTTGACCTCTGCGACATGCAGCAGTGCGATCACAGTTTCAGGATTAACAACCGGCACCGCATACACGTTCACGGTGACAGCAACAAACAGCATTGGCACATCAGCCGCTTCATCGGCAACCAGTTCGGTGACAGTAGCGGTTGCCCCGAATACTCCTGCGACGCCTACTGGTGTTGCCGGTAATGCCCAAGTCACAGTGACTGTTGCTGCCGGTAGTGGTTCTGGTGGCACACCAACTAGTTATACGGTTACTCAATCAACAACTTCTGGTGGCACATATTCAACTGGTTGCACAGTTACTGGTGCTTCTGGTTCATGTGTCATCACCGGTTTAGTAAACGGCACAACGTACTTCTTTAAGGCAACAGCAACAAACACTGCTGGCACTTCTGGTTTGTCGAGTGCTTCAAGTTCGGTTACGCCTGCCACGGTTCCTGGTGCGCCAACAATTGGCACAGCAACAGTTGCTAGTACAACATCGGTGACAGTTGCGTGCACTGCACCAGCGTCTGACGGCGGTGCGACTATCACGACTTACACGGCTACATCTAGCCCCGGTGGCAGAACAGGCACATTAACTTCAGCCACTTGCAGCAGTGCAATCACAGTTACAGGTTTAACATCGGGTACGGCATACACGTTCACAGTTACAGCAACAAATAGCCAAGGCACCTCAGCAGCATCAGCCGCATCAAACTCTGTGACACCATCAATCACATGTGCCACAGGTGGAACATGTATTTTGGGCGACACTGGGCCACTTGGTGGCAAAGTTTATTATGTTGCCAGTTCTACATTTACGTGCGGGTCAACAATGTCATCAACATGCAGATATTTAGAGTGGGACACGACAAGTTATGCAACAACCCCAACTGCGACTACTTATTGGTGCAACAATTTGTACACAGGTGCGTCTAGCGTCCCAACCATCAGTGGTACCAGCACTGCCATTGGTGCGGGTCTTCAAAATACGCGACTGATGCGAGCAGGCTGCACCACTGGTATTGCAAATAACGAGTCTCTAACGAGTGCTCAGTTTGCAAGTGGCTGGCATATTCCTTCGTATTTAGAATTAGATACTCTCCGAAACGCTAGATCGGCAACAATTGGCTACTCATCGAGCAACAACGGTGAGTGGTACACATCTTCGCAAACTGGTTCAACTTTAAATGGGCGAAGCGAATGGTTTGACTCGGGTGGAACCACTGACAGCAAAGGTAACGCCATCCCATCGCTACGAGTTTCAGCCTTTAATTCGACTCCATAAAAACGCTCTAATCCCACGTTTTTCGTGGAAACAGGCAATGGCATCAGAAGTCAGATTCGAAAAAAATTATGCATATGGTGCTAGCACCACTCGTATTACGCAGTGAGGGTGCTAGCACCACTCAAGGTAAGAAACTCTTGGTGCTAACCCCACAGAGTCACGCTAGATATAGATCCGCGTTTCTAATTTTCTTATCGTGTTGGTATGAAATCACGTTTCTCAATAAGCCAGCTTCTAATTTTCTGCATCGTCTTGGCGCAAGTCTTCGGCAGTTTTGATTCTCAGGTGTCCGCAGCACCGCAGATTGCGAAAAAACCAAGTTTGGTTTCTTTGTGTGTAAACCCTGCTGGCAACTCAGCTCGGGCGGCACAAGACGATCGATGTATCGAAGGTACACCTGGATCAACTAAAACTGGATCAACTAGTACTCAATCAACCGGCACCGCTTCGTCTAGTACTAGTTCGATTAGCGCTGGAAAAACCACAAGTAGTAAGTCGACAACTTCGAACACGATCAAAACTTCTGTAGGTGCGACGTACCTTAACCCTTCGAGTAACCCCCTTCGTGCTGCGCAAGACGATCGTCCGTTAGGTGGCCCGACTGTTTCATCTAGCACCGGAGTTTCGAGTACTAGATCAACTACCAATAGTTCAGTTACCACTGGATCGACTACCAATAGTTCAGTTACCACTGGATCGACTACCACTGGTTCAACTACTGCTGGAAAAACTGTAAGTAATAATTCGACAACTTCGAACACGGTCAAAACTTCGGCTGGTGCGACGTATGTTAACCCTTCCAGCAATTCGGCTCGTGCGGCGCAAGACGATCGTCCTTTAGGTGACGCGACTACTTCGTCTAATACTGGCTCGACAGCTTCGGGCACTGGATCGACGAGCAATGGAAAGACTGCTTCTGTGGTGATTCCGGGTACGGGTTCTACAAGATCTGGTGCCACGACTGGCACGAATACTGGAACAACAGCAACGAATAACAATGCAACGAATGCAACGAACACGACGAATAATAAGAACACGACGAATAATAAGAACACAACGAATAATAAGAACACGACGAACGCTGTAACGAATGTCGCTGTGACAACACCTCCCGCAACGGTACCGACTACAACTGCACCGACTACAACTGCACCGCGAGTTGTCACGACTGTCGCGGCAACAACGACTTTGACTACGGTCGCGGCGACAACAACATCAACAACAACTACGACTGTTGCGCCTGCTGCTGCAACAACTGGCGGCGGCGCTGCTGCAGTAGTAGTTGCCGATACGACGGCGCCAACTTTAACTTTCGCGCGCGCTTCAGCAACATCAAGCACCCAAGCAATTACTTTCACGGTTACGGGCGACGAGGCTATAAATTGTGCAACTTTGTCGACAACCAACGGCACTGATTTCACTTTCACGAATATTTCTGCTATTTCTGTCGTGCAGACAAATACGACAACTTGCACGATTACGGCGACTTCAACGGCAACACCTGGTGGCGCTGCTGTGACCTCGACTTTGGCACGAGCCAGCACCTTCTCAATGGCTGACACGGCCGGTAACGCTCAAACCACTCTTGCAACAACAACTCTGTCAGTGACAGTTACGGCTCTTGATACAACGGCGCC
>JBAXAW010000128.1:0-4542 GCA_037142305.1 Actinomycetota bacterium | reverse complement strand
CATAAAGCCGGCTTACATGTTTCAGCAATTGCTCGCGCCAAAGATGCATACGAGCATGTCGCGCCAGAACTTGTTGGCAATGGCACACGCTTTTTGGTTTCAGAGATGGCGGGTCGTGCGACGATTTCAATGAAGGCTAAAGAGTTGGGCCTCGATATGGATGGTCCGGCAATCAATCAAGTACTTGACGATCTAAAGCGACTTGAATTTGAGGGTTACCACTTCGAAGCTGCAGACGCTTCGCTTGAGCTTCTTATGCGTCGCGCATCTGGTTGGGATCAATCATTTTTTAAAGTTGAGTCGATGCGAGTAATTACAGATGAAGCGGCATCTGGGGCGTTCACAACTGAAGCAACGGTAAAAGTTTGGGTTGGCGAAATTCGAAATGTGAATACTGCCGAAGGTAACGGTCCAGTTAATGCAATCGATACTGCGCTACGCGAAGCTTTGAAAAGTAGCTTCCCACAACTCGAGCGTGTTCATCTCACCGACTATAAAGTTCGAATTCTTGACTCTGGGTCTGCGACTGGCGCAGTCACCCGTGTACTCATTGACGCCACTGATGGCGAACGGACATGGACAACAATCGGAGTGTCAGCCAACATAATTGAAGCCTCATGGCGAGCGCTTGAAGAATCTTTGGTCTACGGGTTATTGCACTTGCGATCTTGATCGCATGACTAATTGATCTAGGATATTTGAATTATGGCTGCGCCAAAATTTACGCCCGTTGATCCAATTGACCGTCCTCGTTCGTATGCGTCGCCAGAGCACATTCCGTCGATGTGGGTTAACGATCGTCCTGCGGCAATTACAAGTCGCCAACCAATTGGCGCACGCCTTGGTCGTCAAGGCCCAGATCAGGGATATGCATTGAAACTCGCCGAAGGTCTGCGCGACTTGATTGAGTTGCAACCCGGTGAGTCAGCCGACGATGCAATTCGCGGAACACTCGCAATTGCTCTACGACGTGCGTCAAAATATGGTCGTGCTCCGGTGATTCACGATTTAGTATTTGCATTTTCAATTTGGGGATGGATGCTGCTGAATCCACCTGAAGATCTAATTGCGAGCCGTAAGCAATTGTTTTCAGGTCTTGGTCGAGCAGCGCATCACTATTCTGAGACTCGAGAACTTGTTGACAAGGTTCCTGAAAGCACAATGATTATGACGATTGAGCAAATTCGCACGGGAATGCCCGGAAGTTGGCGAGCGCTGACTGGCGTATAACTTTTATTCTGTAAATGCGTGTGCTTCTAAATCTTTCAACGAAATAAATTCAAGTGTCAAAGTGTGAGTCGAATGCAAGCGAACTTTCGGCGCCTTGCCGGCTTCAAAAGCCTCTTGCCAGCGCGGTGCGCATAAACACCACTGATCGCCGGGTTTAAGACCAGCAAAACCATATTGTGGCATCGGTGTAGACAGATCGTTACCAACCGATTTCGAATACGCTAAAAATTCTTCGGTCATCACCGCGCAAACAGTGTGAACGCCGGTGTCGTCGCCACCAGTTTCGCAACAACCTGTGCGATAGAAACCGGTTACGGGGTCAAAGTTGCAGGGCTCAATTGGCGCGCCATAAACATTTGTTTGCAAACCGATTGTCATGATATTTATAATCCCAATTAGTTAAGTGAGATGCCAACGAGACGACCGATTACATATGTAACCCCGACGGCTAGCAACATGATTGCCACTTGACGTACGGCGCTAGAAACTTTTGAGCGTTCGGCCTGTTGACCAATTGCATAGCCAGCTACAGCCGCTGCGACTATCGCGACAGTTACTGAAAGATATCGGGCAGTGTCGCCACTACTAAATATCCATGGCACAACAGGCAACATCGCACCAGCCAAAAATGTGAGCAGCGAAATCAAAGCAATTTGAATTGGATTCGGTAAGTTTCCGGCATCAAGCCCGAACTCTTCGCGAGCGTGCACGATCACGGCGCGTTCGGGGTCGCGCATAACTTCTTTTGCCGATGCAGATGCTTGCTCGCGTGACATTCCATGTTGGCGATACATCGCGGCGAGTTCAGAAGTTTCTGCTTCTGGGTGCAATTTTAGTTCGCGCAACTCGAGAGCCATCTCGCGTTCAACAAGTTCATTTTGTGCGCTGATTGAAACCCATTCGCCAGCAGCCATGCTCGCCGCACCTGCAACTGCAGCGGCAATGCCCGCGAGTCGCACAACGCTTGAGTCAACGCCTCCAGCAGCAAAGCCAATAATCAACGAGACATTTGAAACTAAGCCATCACTAAAACCAAACACTCCTGCACGCGCCGAACCGCCAGCAAGTGCTCTGTGATCTGGATGACCTTCGTGTTCAAGAGTTTTATTTGCCACAACCTCAACGATAGTTCTGTCTCTGTCAACAACACACACCGAGATAGCCTTAAGACAGATGGCACAGACTCCGCGCTACCGATTTGCGCCGTCACCAACGGGGTACTTTCATGTTGGTGGTGCGAGAACCGCCCTATATAACTGGATACTTGCGAAACAAACCAGCGGCGTTTTTGTTTTACGGATTGAAGATACTGATGACTCGCGAAATAATCCGCAGTGGACACAAGGCATTGTTGATGCGCTCGCGTGGCTCGGCATAGACGGCAATGATTCGCACTTTGAAGGTCCATATTTTCAATCAGCGAATGCTGCGTTGCATGTTGAAGCAGCAGAAAAACTTTTCGCACAAGGCAAGGCTTACTATTGCGATCTAACAACTGAGGATATTCAGAAACGTGCCAAAGAATCGGGTGGGCAAAACGAAAGGCAAGGTTACGACGGTTATTCGCGTGATCGCGGTTTGGGGCCTGGCCCTGGTCGAGTTTTGCGATTTCGCGTGCCGTCGGGTTCAACGATCGTTCAAGACCAAGTACGGGGCAGTGTCGAGTTTGATAATGCCACAATCGAAGATTTTGTTCTGCTACGTAGTAATGGGTCACCAGTTTTCTTGCTTGCAAATGTCGTCGATGACACAACTCAGCGCATCACCCATGTTGTGCGCGCCGAAGAACATTTGCCAAACACGCCAAAACAGCAGATGATTTGGCAAGCGCTAGGTCATGAGCCGCCGAGTTGGGCACATGTACCAGTGCTTGTTAATGAGCAGCGAAAAAAGCTCTCGAAGCGTCGCGACAAAGTTGCTGTCGAACAGTACCGCGAAGAAGGCATTCTTGCCGAAGCGATGAAAAACTATTTGATGACCCTTGGCTGGGCACCATCGGGTGACACAGAAATAGTTCCATTTCAAAAGATTGTTGACGAGTTTGCACTCGGCAGCGTCAATCACTCACCAGCGTTCTTCGACATTGTCAAATTACAGGCGTTTAATGCCGACTATATACGCGCAATGTCGCTTGAAGAGTTTATTAATGCGTGCCAGCCTTGGCTGACGAGTGAGAAGGATCAGTGGCAAGCAAGTGAATATGACCCAAAAGTATTTGCTGAGATTGCACCACTCGTACAAACTCGAGTTCAGTTGCTTCAAGAAGTACCGGGCATGGTTGACTTTTTATTTTGTGACTTGCCAACACTTGATGACGTTGCATTCGTCAAAGCATTCGCGCCAGAGTGGGCAGTTACGACGCTGATCGAAATTCGTGATGGTTTTATGGCTTGCGAGTTCACACCCGATGCACTCAAGGCAGTAGTTGAAGCAGTCGGCGAGAAGCATTCGCTGAAGTTGGGCAAACTACAAGCGCCATTGCGGGTGGCTGTAACTGGGCGCAGTGTTGGTCCACCTTTGTTCGAACCCATTGCGATGCTGGGTCGCGAGGCGACACTAAAACGAATTGATGCCGCACTTGCCAAAAAAGTTTAAGTGAGTTTGACGCAATGAACCTGCGACGAGTTATTCAGTCGTTTGGTGTATCTATTGCAGTCGGTTTGATTTATTTTTTAGTTTCTCTATTTCAAGTGTGGAACACGGGTCGAAGCAACGATCAGCAACCAGTTGACGCGATAGTCGTGCTTGGCGCCGCACAATACGACGGCCGACCATCGCCGCAATTGCAAGCTCGACTCGACCACGCGCTCATACTCTGGAATCTCAATTTGGCTTCGTACATTGTGGTCACTGGTGGCAAACAAGTTGGCGACAGGTTCACTGAGGCTGCAGCAGCCCGCAAGTTCTTTGAATCAAAAGGTATTGCCAGTGACTCAATTTTTGAAGAAAACACAGGCAAGACAACTTATGCATCATTGTTGGCCGTGTCGCAAGTTGCAAGCGACCACAAAATTGCAAAAGTAGTGATTGTTAGCGATCCGTTTCATCAGTTGCGTGCGAAGCTAATCGCTCAAGAAGTTGGGCTTGATGCAAGTTCATCACCCACTCGGTCGAGTGTCATTCGGGGTGGCGATGCGTTTAAGCACAATTTGCAAGAAGCAGTTGGTGTTGCGGTTGGGCGCATTGTCGGTTTTCGACGTGTTGATTCGTGGACTAATTAATTAAGTAATTGCGATAACCTAAAAGCCGTTATTAAAACCGTCACTCTGGGGAGTGGTGTAACTGGCAACACAGCAGATTCTGGTTCTGTTA
>JBAXAW010000127.1:0-4551 GCA_037142305.1 Actinomycetota bacterium | reverse complement strand
CTTAGTTCTGCGCCAACCAGATGAACGCCGTGACTTGTACCAACGCCGATCATTGCGATAGCACCGTCTTGTTTGATCTTCACGTTTCGATAACCAGCGGTTTCACCCTTACCGATAGACCGAATATCAAGCACATCGGCCATCAGGTGGGTCATCGATTTATTGCCAAGCCAAAGTGCTGTACCCGAGCGAGCACGAATTTTATTTTTGACAAATTCTTGGCGAAGTTGTTTAATGCCACTTGCGTCAATGTGACTAACAAACCAGGGCATGTCAGAAGATATTTTTAACATCCAGTTTCTAATTTCAGTAAGGTGGTCGCTTGGTTCTCCATCAAGTGGTGGGTGAATTGACCAACCAACCTGGGTCAGCCCCGCATTTTTAAGCGCCGCTAAAACATCTGTCAGTTCATCTTTGTTGGCACCGTAACGGTTCATGCTCGAGCGAAGTTTCACGATTACTGATCCACGCCAAGAATTATTTTTTAAGTTTTCAATGTGGTGCAGTGAGCCAACTGTTAACACAGCAGTTTGGGGCAAAGACTCCGGCAGCTCGCTTCCCGCTGGAGTTAGAACTATCGCAACGCAATTTTTGGGTACGTCACGGGCTTCAAAAACTGTGCCAACTGCGATTTCTTTAGAAAGTGTCGCCGCATATTGAATCAGTGTCGTTCGTCCAAAGCCGTATCCGTTGCCCTTGACAACCGGGACGAGATCACCAAAACCATTAGCAACTTCACGAAAATGACGCTTCCATGAAATTGAGTCAACGTTTAATCGCAGAGTCACTGCAACTAACTTTACAGCCGCTTATTAACTGAGTGGCTTTTTCCGTTTAACCCTGTGTGAGATGGCACGGAAACCCTCAATAATTATCGTCACGCCGAAGGCTCCAGCGAATGCAATCAAAAATGCTTTGGTGTGATCATCAGCAAAAGACTTTCCGCCGATGTATCCAAGTAGTGATGCATAAAGCGACCACACACTCGCGGCAACAACACTCCAACCGATAAACCATTTGCGCGGTTGACGAGTAACACCGCATGAAAGAGTAAGAACTGTGCGTCCACCAGGAATAAATCTCGCAGTGATCAATAACATTCCGCCACGTTCACGAATCTGGTCAACAATGTTTGCCATTTGTTTCGCACCGCGTTCTGTACGCGTTCGTCGCTTGGTTACCCAATCACTTGCTTCGCGTCCGATGAAATAACTTAAGTTGTCGCCGATAAATGCACCACTGGCAGCGGAGAGAATGACTATTGCAATTGAAAGTGAACCAGAACCTGCGCTTACGCCACCAATTATCACAAGTGATTCACTTGGCACGATTGGCACAACAGAATCAAACACGGCCACTGTGAAAATAATCAAATAGAACCACGGCGATGAAGAAGATTCTTTTAGCCAATCAAAAAAAGTATTGACAACTGTGAGCACTACGAAACCCTAGCGAGAAACTATGTCGCTACTAGTTTGTTCAATCTAAATATCTGGCTCTTCGTGCGATTTCAAACGTCGTAAGTTTGGTAAATGTTTGGCAATAATAAACGCAACCAGTGCCAACGTTGCAGCGATCTCCCAGTTTTCTGCCTTCTCCCATGAAATACCAAACGGAAGTGCAATCGAAATTGCCAATGACGCAATTGAAGCTTTACGAGTTGCCTTAGTCAGAACAAACCATGAAGTAAACAAAACTAAACTTGTCAGTGGAAACAATATAAACATTCCGCCGCCACCGCATGCAACGCCTTTGCCGCCTTTGAATTTTCGAGTCACTGGGTATGAGTGACCAATAATTGCTGCGAACAAACAAACATATGACAATGGACTTCGCTGGTCAGATGTGGTGATCCAAGCCAGACCGACGGCGAGGGCAGCCTTGGCCATATCCATCAAGAACACAGCCAGTCCAGTTTTCCATCCAAGATTGCGGATCACATTGGATGCACCCGGGTTGCCAGAGCCAACAGTTGTAATGTCGAGATTTTTTCGACCTGCGACGATCGCCGCACTTGGAAACGTTCCCAAAAAATATGAAATAACTATGACAACGATTGCGATCAGAATTTCCATTTAATACCCCTGAGTGATTGTAATCAAGTTGGTTTTATGTGACGAGTCAACGAGTTAGCGACAAGTTGGATCATCTGGCGGAACAACGCCGACCGTCTTTTGCAGTGCGGTTGCAGTCGGAATTGTTGTTGTCGGCGCTGTCGTAATCGTTGTCGTTTCTGGTGTAGTCGTTGTCGTGGCAATTGCAATTCTTTTAGCCACAAGAACAATAGTTGGGTTGTTCGTTGTGTGAGTCGACGCTTTTTGCGCAGTCACTGGTGAGCGACCTTGAAAGATCTCAAGAACTTGTTTCATTGATTCAGATTTGATTTGCGGAATCAAAACCGAAAGTTCACCGATGCGTTTTGGGTAAGAGTCAATCGTATATGTAGCCACTGTTCGGGTATTTAAATCTCGCATTGCTTGAGCCAGGTCCAACATTCCGCGAGGCGTGAGCTGATCGTCGGTAATCACGTTTTTCAATGCAGCATTTAGCAAGTCGTTAGCAACCCCAATGTTTGACGAACCTTTATCAAGTGCTCGTTGCATTGATCGACGCAAGAAATCTTGTTGTCGACTAATTCGGCCAAGGTCACCTGTTGGGTCTTCTAACCATTTTTGTTTGGTCGTGTCAAAATATCTATAACCCGATCGTGAGCGAACATATGCCAGTGCGCGGTCGCCGTCAAAATTTATACATCCTGGGGTAGTGACACTGAAACCAGTTTTCTTATCATGAGTCGGATACAGAAATGGAACTTTGACGCCGTCAACTGCTGTCACAATCTCTTTAAATGCGCAAAAGTTAACATTCACATAGTGATCAACCGGAATGCCGAAACTTTTTTCGATCGTGTCAACCAGGCGATTTGGGTCAGTGCTTTTGAATGCAGAGTTGATTCGGTTTTGTCGAGTTGTGCCAGCGATATTTACCCACAGGTCTCTAGGAAACGAGAGAATTGCTGCACGCTTTGAACTCGGGTCAATCCGAATAATCATGATTGTGTCACTGCGTTCGCCAAGACTTGTGCGGTCGCCGATGCCGCCGGTCGTTTTACTCTTGGCGTCGGCACATGAGCCGTTGTCTGAACCGGTCAATAAAAAGTTTTTTGCGTCAAGGCTTTTTGGATCAAGAATTACATCTGAATTAGTTGGCGAATCATTCGCGCTTTGCTTTTGGTTGTCGGGTTTCTCTTGAGAATTATTTAATGTGACAATTAGCCGTTGGTTAACACGGCCATTAACCCACAACATTCCAAGTCCGGAGAAGACCATTAATGTAACGACAAATATATTTAGTGAAAGTACGAAATAATGTGATTTCGGTCTTGGGCTAAATTTTGGTTTTGATCTAAACCTTCGCAACATGCAATATTTAGGTTAGTGGAGTAGCAAGAGTTACCTGCGCGACAATATCTTGCGTGGTTGTCTGCGAAGCAGAGGTGACAAACTTTATTTCCTGCAATGCTCCAGCGTTGCGTAAGTCAAGAATATTTGCTTCTAATAGATCAATCGTTGCAGTCGGTGCCGTAACAACGAGTTGCGAAACTTCAGCACGCTGAGAAACTTTTGCTTCTGTTTTGGCACGCCGCACCGCTGCAAGCACGACGCAAGTTGCGTCAAGCAACGAACTGGCATCATCTGTAGTAACAAAATCGGCAAGAGTCTCTTGAGTTGTTGGCCAGTTCGCCAAATGAATTGAGCCTGACTCTAGCCAAGACCAAACTTCTTCTGTAGCAAACGGCAACATCGGTGCAAGCAATCGTTGCAAAATACTAAGCGCTCGGTGCAACGAAACTCTTGCCGACGATGCATCGTGAGTCTCGCCGTAGGCACGAGTTTTTACCAATTCAACATAGTCATCACAGAACCACCAGAAAAATGCTTCAGTGCGTTCGAGTGCTCGGGCGTAATCAAACTGCTCGAGCGCAAGTGTGGCTTCTTCTACAACTACAGCGAGGCGAGTCAGCATTGCATGATCAATCAAATCAGTTGGCTTTGAATCCGGGGTCAACTCTCCGGCACCAAGAACAAACTTCGTCAAGTTCAGAAGCTTTGTTGCAAGCTTTCGCCCGACTTTCATTTGTTCTTCGCTAAAAGTTGTGTCAACACCAGGTCGTGCGCACGCAGCCCAATATCGCACAGCGTCGCTGCCGTATTGATCAAATAAATCCGATGGCGTTACAACATTGCCTTTTGATTTCGACATCTTTTTGCGATCCGGGTCGAGAATCCAGCCAGACAACGCGGCGTTCTTCCATGGTGCTTGATTGTGTTCAAAGTTTGAGCGAACCATCGTGGCAAACAACCAAGTACGAATAATGTCGTGACCTTGTGGTCGAACATCCATCGGAAAAATTCTCGTAAACAAATCTTGGTCATCTATCCACCTACCTGCAATCTGCGGAGTCAGTGAAGAAGTCGCCCAAGTGTCCATGATGTCGGGGTCACCAACAAAGCCGTTGGCTTGCCCGCGTTGCTCGGCGACAAAACCAAT
>JBAXAW010000126.1:0-4611 GCA_037142305.1 Actinomycetota bacterium | reverse complement strand
GCAAGAAGCAAGACAAACGCTGTCAAAAATGTGTGAATCAGCAAGTTTGGTTATCTGCACTCGCGAAGATGCAAAAGATGTTTTTTCGATAAGTGGGGCGGCAGAAGATGTAGTTAAAGAATTATCGAATCAATTAAAAGTTGCGAATGTTGTTTTAACTGATGGAGCAGTCGGCGCTTATTCTTTGATTAATGGCAAAGTTAAACTTACGAGTTCAATTAAGACAGATACTGTTGACCGAGTTGGCGCCGGTGATGCATTCGCCGCTGGGGTAATTAGTGGTTTGATTGATCAAAATATTGAACTCGGTGTTTCTCGCGGTGTCGCAATGGCTGCATTAAAACGCGGAATTTATGGTGATCAATTAACGACGTCACTTTTAGAAGTTGATCAGTTGATTGCAGGTTCTGGTCGCGAAGTTTCGCGTTAATCTAATTGAACTGAGTTTAAAGTATTCCATGTCGAGCAAAAACTTCACCGATGTCTTGACCAGCCGCTAGCTCGTTCCGCACAATTGATTCACCTATTTGCTTCTCAGAAGCCAACTTAGTAACTTCGTCGACTAAGTGGTGAGGAATGAATACAACACCAAGTTCATCTGCAACAACCCAGTCTTTCGGGTTTACTTGCATTCGGCCACATCTAATTTGCGTTTGCATTTCTATTGCGATTTGGCGACCAGACGAATCAAGCGGTGATGTGCCAGCGCAGAACACAGGAAACTTAAGTTCAGCAATTTCGTTTTTATCCCGAACTAGTCCGTCGGTAACGACGCCGATTGATCCTCGAGCGATAGCCGCAACACTCAATAACTCACCCCAGACACCTGAATCTTGTTCGCCAGCCCCGATCACGATTACTTCACCTGGTTGAATGACTTTAAATAAATCAAACAACCCCTGATATGGATTATCAACGATTTTGTCGGTAGGCACACACCTAAGAGTTGCGACTTGTCCAGATACCTTTGCGCCTGACCAAAGTTCGTTTATTTGAGGCCCGCAAAAAGAATTCCGCACGCCCAGCGTGTCAAGGACATCGCTGATTAAAGCTGAACTTAAATTATGCACGTATGTCTGTGTTGTATTGGCTCATCGCAGAGCTGATAATCGAACGATCATTAGTTGCGAAAAGTGAAACTCCACGCTCAACATAAGACTTAGCTGTTTTGCCATCGCCGACTGGTATGCCAACTGAAAGGTTGTGTTTTTTCGCCGCTGCAATAACTTTGTCAAGTGCTGCCTCAACGTCAGGGTGAGTCATTTGTCCCGGTACACCAAGATCTACCGAAAGATCCGAAAGTCCAACAAATAGGCAGTCAATGCCAGGTACTGACGCAATTGATTCGACATTTTTTACAGCTTCGCGGCTTTCGATTTGAATAATGCAGATTGCATTTTTATTCGCCGCTGGTATGTACTCGTCGAGACTCATTGTCAAACCGAAACCAAAGTTTCTCGTGCCAGCGACACCGCGATTGCCTAATGGTGGGTAGTAACAACCTCTCACCGCAGTCTCTGCTTCTTGGCGATTGTTAATTTGTGGAACCATAATTCCGCGGGCACCCGAGTCAAATGCTCGCGTGACAAGTTCTCGATTACCAGATGTAGTTCGAATTATTGGAGTCATGCCTGTGTAGAGAGCCGAAATTACCATCGCTGATATTTGTTCCCACCCGACAGGTGTGTGCTCTGTATCAATAAATACAAAATCGCAACCTGCGAGTCCACACATCTCAACTGTTTGCGCACCGGAGACCATCACGAAACAACCAACAACGGTAGTTTGGTTTGCAAGATTTTCTTTAAACGATTTATCAGTTCTTATGTCGGACCATGTCATGTTGTTTATAGTAGTACCCGATGGATATAAGAAGTTAATTTATGGATCCAGCAAATGTTGATCGACGACGCGGATTACTTGTCGGCATAAGCGATGCGTCACTGACGGTACGCAGCATGGTGATTGCTGGAGTCACCGGAAAGATTGAACAAAAAATATTGTCTACTACGTTGCAAGGCGAGAGCACTCGACTAATTAAGGCCCCGGCGCAGTGGAGAACCGAGTCGCGTGGACACTTCACGGCTTCGTTTGATTTGCTTGTTATTTCTGGTGAACTTCAAATAAACGGGATAAATGTCAAGCCCTATACGTTGCTACGAGTTGATAGAGATTCGTTGGTATTTGAATTTTTTTGTGTCACGCCGGTTACTGCATTGCTTTGCGCAGAGGGCCCACTGAAATTTGAATTAGGAGATACTGAAACTGATAAAAAAATAATCATCGGAAATACTTTCGTTGACGACAATGACCCGAAATCAAACACCCTGTCTTCGTACTGTTTGAGCAAGGTCAATTCGCCTCGTCAGTTTTGGATTCAACGATGGGGCAGTGACACCGATATCCATGTCAGTGACTGGCAAAGTCGAACCACATCCGAAGAATGCTTTGTTCTAAGAGGTGCTATCGATGTTGGCACATCGGTAAACGGCAATGAACAACGTTTTATTTACGATGTTGGAGGCTATTACTCGCTACCTCCAAAAGTTTCGAAGCAAAGTTCAGAAATACGCAGCAAGGGCCCAACGCTTACTGTTCATATTTGCCCGGTGAATTCTCAACTTATTGAAAGTGCAACTGGCTAATTTTTACTTAAGAAATCCAGAATTGCATTAACTGATTCATCGGCGCATTCTGCGTAATGTCCATGACCGCTGCCGTTGAATATTTTAAGTTCTGACCGCTTTATTGATTCTGCGACTTGTCTTGCGCCAACGCCACTTGGCCCAGAGTCGAGGGGAGTAAGTACATCCTCTGATCCGACCATGACGAGTGTAGGAGCTTCGATATTTTTCAAGTCGGCACGCACATCGGCATCAATCATGACCTGGCAGGCATCAATGAACACGTCCGTGTCAGCGTTTCTCTTGGCTGTGTCGAGCATTAGCTCGATTAACTTTTCGCGACCTTGTAAGTCGATGTATTCACGAGAAAAGGCTTTATTCACAAGCTCATCAGCAACTTCAGTCGACCCAACGCCGTATGACTTTGCTAGGTATTGCCATACTTTGAAGTGCGAGACGCCCATGCCATCACATTTCGCAACGGCGCCAGCGCCGAGTAAAAGTTTGCCGACTCTCTTTGGAAACTTGATCGCGAATGCAATTGCAATAAAACTACCCATTGAGCCACCGTGGATGTGCGCCTTGTCTATGTTTAATTCGGCGAGAAGCGCCTCGAGGTCGTCACACCAAGTTTGGATTGTGTACGTCTGTTTGGGACGATCACTTAAGCCGTACCCCCTATGGTCGTAATTCAGAACTGTAAAGTGTTTTTCAATCTCGGGAGTAACTGTCTCATAGCCTTCGTGAGCACTGACCGCTCCACCGATCTGAACAACTACTTCACCTGAGCCTATTAGTTCGTACCAAATCTTTGTTCCATTAATGTTTGCAAAACTTGACGCCATAAATCCCTCTATTTTTGGTAAATGTTTTTTAATTAAAATTCTTAATGCGTTGTCCAACCACCGTCTACGGCGAGAATCGAACCTGTTACATAGCTAGATGCATCTGAAGCCAGAAAAATCAATGGACCAATAATTTCATCTAATTCAGCCCATCGCTTGAGCGCAACTTCTTGGTCAATAACTCTCAAAGCATGTTCAGAAAATTGAAATGGAATGTTCATGTCTGTTAAAAAAGGGCCGGGCGCAATGGCATTTACATTTATCGGAATAGCTGCCCACTCCATCGCGAGCGCTCTAGTCAGTTGATGCACCGCACCTTTTGCAGTTGTGTAAGGCGTGCGGTTTGCTGCACCAACAACGCCGAAAGTAGATCCCATGTTTATTACTCTGGCAGCTTTCGACTTTTCAAGTAATCGCTTTGCTGATCTGCACATTAACCATGACCCTGTCACGTTGACTGCAAGTGATTTTTCAAATTCATCAACAGTCAAATCCTCAATGCCACCTCTTAGGTTTATTCCGGCATTGTTTACGAGAATATTTAATTGATTAAAAGTGTTTTCTGCGAACTCAATAATTCTTTTACAGTCACTTTCGTTCGACACGTCACCTTTAACACCAACGACTTTTCTATTGGTTGCAAGTGAGATTGATTCAGCACGCGCTTTGATTTCAGATTCGTTTGTGCTTGTAATAATCACAGAGGCTCCAGCGTGTGCCAGTGCCTCTGCGATTATTGCCCCTAGTCCTCTAGATCCACCAGTTACTAAAGCAACTCGATCGGTAATATCAAAAAGATCAAAAGGTTTTATGGTCAATTACGCTCCAGGTCTTCCGGCGGCGTGTACTTCTTCGTAACTTGGTCCTTGGCCTGAGTCAACCCAATATCTCTTTGCCCAACCGACACCTTCCCAAGTTTTCAATACTGTTGGTGTGAGTTTGAATAACCAGCGCGGTTGACCGAGTGATGCTGAAATATATTCAGGTCCGTTTGGTCCAAGGTATCGAACAGCCATTGCGCTGGCGTATTCAACCCACTTGCCACCTGTGTTTGGTTTCTCAAGAACTTCTGCTCGTCCCTGAGCCCAAACTTTTGGCATCTCGAAAAAACGATCGTTCGCCTCATCAGCGACAGAGCCTTC
>JBAXAW010000125.1:0-4613 GCA_037142305.1 Actinomycetota bacterium | reverse complement strand
ACCAGTGTTTTATCTCGATGATCAACGCGTTGTCGACATTTCGCACGGTCTGACTCGAGCGACTGATGCCTCTCGGACAAAAGCAAAAGATGCGGTTAAGTTGGCCGAGCAAGGTGAGATGCGTCGCTTGATGTATGTTGCGCTAACGCGAACTATGCATCATCTGTCGGTGCTAGTTACTGACGACACGAGGAGTTCTTTATCGTCGATGATTCCGCAGATGCCAGCCAAACGACTGATTGATTCGTTAGTCAAACTCGAAACATATCAAGCCAAAAACCCCAAGCCAGATGCTAAAAAGTTTGTCTGCGCCACGGCGCCAGCGACGATCACTCAGTCTTATCGCCGCACATCGTTCTCTGGCATCATGGATATTCACACCAAGTCTCAGCGTCGCGACTATTTTGATTTGCCAAGTCATGGCAATGATGAATTCGGCACGGCGCCCGACAACCCGGCGCTCGGCAACCCTGCGCCCGACAGCCCTGCGCCAGCCGACGCTGCCGAATCGCTCGACGCTCTCAAAGGTTTTGCAATCCCAGTTTTGCCAGCCAGTAAAAATGTCGGTAACCAGATTCACGATATTTTTGAAATTGTCGATACTTCGGTGCGACCATTGCGCGATGAAGTAGCCCGAGCGGTGCAAGAAAAAGCAAATTCAAGTTTGTTGCGCGGCTATCACCAGCCACTTACAACAATGTTGACGCGTGCACTTGAGACCCCGTTTGGTGGTGCGTTCGGTGAAGTTTGCTTTGCCGATATCGCTCCGCAAGATCGTCTCGCCGAAATGGATTTCGAAATGACGGTTGCTCTGTCTTCGGCAAATGTTCTCACCAGTGATATCGGCCGAGTCTTGCTTTCGGTTTTGAGCCCGACAGATGTGCTGCGCGATTATGCAACAGCGCTCACTGATTCGTCATTTGATATTCAAGTTGCTGGTCTGATTAACGGTTCGCTTGACGCATTGTTGCGATTGCCTGGCAGCACCCCGACACAGCCGTTGCTCGCAATCACCGACTATAAGAGCAACAAGTTGCATCGCGACACAGACCATGCACCGATTGCGAATTATTCGCCGCGCCATGTTCAAGCCAAAATGCAAGAGGCTCACTACATTTTGCAAGCGCTGATCTATGGCACAAGCATCTATCGAATGTTGCGTTGGCGATTGCCAGGGGCAGACCATGATGCGTGCATCAAAGGCATTGCATATGGTTTCATTCGTGGCATGGTCGGGCCAGACACACCAACCGATGAAAACGGTCATCGCTACGGTGTTTTCACATGGCAAGCACCAACTGGCTTATGGCGTGCACTCAGTGACTTATTCGCCGGAAGCAAACCCGCGTAATGAACTTCACCGGCTTAAACCCATATCTTGATGCACAAGTCGTCTCTGACGGCGATGTTGCAGCTGCAAAAACCCTGATCGCACTTGTCGCGCGAAATGGCCAACCTGAGCCAGAACTATTGGGCACGTTGCTTCTGTGTCTGGCTCTGCGCACCCCCCGTGATCGACACACTTGTGTTGACCTCGAACAAATTGGTGACTGGTTAACTCTTGAAGGTGTTGATGCGAATCTTGAATGGCCAACAGACACTGCGAGTTGGTTAGCCGCCGCCAAAAAATCTCCACTGATATTTGGTCGCCCTGGTGAACCAACTCCGATAATCGTTGATGGCACTCGCGTTTATCTCAATCGCGCATATGCCGAAGAGGGCGCTATTGCTAATGCGCTTACTCGTAATAATGCTCAGCACGTGCACATCATTCTTGGTGGCCCGGGCACCGGCAAGACCCGTGAAGTAGCAATGAAATTTATTGAACGTTTCAAAGCAGGCGAGCCAAATATCAAAGTTGCGCTCGCTGCGCCAACCGGCAAGGCCGCCGCACGAATGCGTGAAGTTTTGCTGCGCCAGTGTGACGATCTTAAAAAACTCCCCGACGGCAAAGATGTTGATTGGCAGGCAGTCAACGATGCGATTGATAATGCCTTCTCGGGCACGGTGCACTCGTTGCTTGGTTTTGGTCCATCTCGTGAGCCGCGATATAAATACAACGCCGATAATTATTTGCCATTTGATTGGGTCGTGATTGACGAAGCCTCAATGCTGCCGTCGTCAATGATGTATCGACTTGTTGATGCACTCAACCCCGCAACGGCGCTGCTTCTTGTTGGTGACCCCGACCAACTTGCAAGCGTTGATGCCGGTTCGGTGCTCGGCGATATCGCTAAGGTCGCGAGTCAAAAAGATTCAATTTTGTTTGTGCAAACCAAAATCATGCGCGATCAATGGCGGCTACCACCAGAGATTGACGGTCTCGCTCGGTTGCTACGTCTTGAGTCGCCCGTTGACGGTCAAGTTCTCGGCAACTCGCAGCATGTTGACGCCGTGATCAAATATCTTTCAGAAAATAAATCGCTCATTTCATGGATCAAACCCGACTCCGACACGAAGCAACTCGCAGAATTGCGCGACAAGGTTGTGGCCCATGCTCGGCAATTACATGAGTGTGCGCTTAGCGGTGACACACTGTCGGCGCTCAGTAAGCGCGCCGAGATGCAACTTCTTTGTGCACATCGTGAAGGCCCAAACAGTGTGACCTTCTGGAACGGTTTCGTTGAGCATCAACTTGGCCCCTACACCGACACTCGTTGGTATTTTGGCCGCCCAGTAATGGTGACGCAGAACAACCGCGCGGTAGATCTTTATAACGGTGATGTTGGGATAATTGTGCCCGACGCATCGGGTGAGCCTGTTGGCGCGTTTAGTGACGGTGGCTCATTTCGTCTTGTACCGACCATGCGCCTTGAAAATATCGAGAGTGTTCATGCTCTCACAATTCATAAAAGCCAAGGTTCAGAATATGACGAAGTTGTCGTCGTGTTACCAAACGAGTCAAGTCGAATTCTGACTCGCGAACTTTTCTATACTGGCATCACTCGCACAAAAAATCGACTGACGATAGTTGGCAGCGAGGCTGTCGTGCGTAGCGCGGTATCTCAGGCAATTCGTCGTGCCTCAGGCCTCGCCACCCGCCTTTAAAGTTTTCTTTAACTCAAATTCTGGTGCGATGTAGAGTACTGAGACTTTCGTTGTTGCAAACTCTGCGAACTTAGTAATCGTCGTCAAGATCTCATCTAATTTTGTTGGTTCTAAATCGGCGTCATCAAGATCGCGAATCAGAAAAATATCTGTTCCGATTGAGCAACTCAGGTCAAACTCTGCTTTTTCTGGCAGCAGCGGCTCGAGTAGTTCAATCGCTGTATTAATTGCTTCGCCATCGTCATCATCGTTTCGGCCGTGATCAAGTAGGTACTGCAACGAAATTATAGATTTTTCGTCACCGAACGAAACTTCGGTGACAAATAGTTGCAACCCACGGTATTTGATTTCGTGATTTCCGGTGTGTTCGATTTCTTCCCAGAACTTAGTATCGGCATCTTGATACAAGCTCGGCGCACTATCACCACCGTACTTTCCACCTCGGTCGGTGAACCAATCTATAACTGGCTGGAATTTTTCCATTCGTACCTCCTATTGTTTGGGCTAATTAAACAAGATTTTGATCGCGACTTGAAGTCGCTTGAGCAATGCTGGTGGGAGCGTTCCTTTGGCGTTCAGGCCTTTATACAAACTCGTATACCAAAGTTTCTGAATGTCGTATCCAGCGTTGAACTTGGACCAGTATTTCTTTTGTGCGGTAGGTGTCTTTGGGTATTCATTTACTGTTCGCTCGGCATTGTGAACTTTGTCAGACAGGGCGACTAACAGCGAGGGGTCATTCGGCTTCTTGTCCTTTAGTTTTTCGAGATATCGCTTTTTCACAACCCACGGGTCACTATTTTTTTCTCCAAATTTCTTTGCAGAGCAGGCCTTGACCATGTCGGCTACCTTTTTATTCGTTGCTCTTTTGACATCTTTATAACTAGTTTTCGTATCTTCAAGAACATCGTGCAGCAGAGCCGCAGCGGCCTGGTCTTCGGTGCCGCCGTATTCGATCACGAGCGAACTCACCGCTAATAGATGAGTCAGGTATGGAATGCCCGATCCCTTGTTTGCTTGGGTGGCATGCTTTTTGGCCGCTAGTTTAAAAGCGCTTTGGATAAGGCCTGTCGGCTGCCAGTTGGGCTTAATCTCCTTGGTCATTTGAGCCTCGTTTCTTATACCTATATATATAGGTATATCGGTTTAGCTTTGGTTTCGGATTAACAGTGGCAACGGCATCGACTTTGGCGGCGGTTGAATAATCTCTGATGCTCTCAATATAGGACAGGGGTGTTGCGCAGTTGCCTTCCAACCCAGTCGTCTTGGTCAAGAGTCTTGAGTAGCCATGCCGCGTAATCTTCTGGCAAGTTGGCAATTTTTGTGCCTTTATGTTTGCCAAAGGGCATCGTCGCATTTGTGTCGATTGCCTCTGCCAACTCAATCAACTGATTAATTGAGAGCGATTTCGTCTGCGAAAAGTGCTTCAACAATGCAAAGCATGTCTCAACATCGTCAAGCGCCCGATGCGTCGGCACCTTACGAACACCGCAGACTTTTGCTAGCACGCCCAATTTGAAACTCGGCGCCGCTGGATAAATCTTGCGGCCCAACTCCATCGTGCA
>JBAXAW010000124.1:0-4614 GCA_037142305.1 Actinomycetota bacterium | reverse complement strand
CCTGTTGGCGAAATCATTGATACAACTGGGGCAGGTGATGCCTTTGCTGCCGGATTCTTGACGAAATTTGGCGAGAATAATCTCGACACCTATATATGTGTCTTGGCTGGTCATCAACTTGCCGCGCGAGTTTTGCGCAGTCCAGGCGCGACAATGGATTCACAATGAATTCGTATCAAATTCGCATTAGCGACGAAGTCAGCACGGCACTCTCACAACGCAAGCCAGTTGTCGCACTCGAGTCAACTATTTTTTCACATCTAGGCCTGCCGTCGCCAGCAAATCTCGAGGCATTAACTCGCTGCACCGCGGCGCTGCGAAGTCACGGTGTCGTGCCAGCAATTACTGCGGTGCTTGATGGCGTTGCCCGTGTTGGTATTGACGAAAGCGAGTGGCCGCTAATTCTTGGCCCCGCGAAAAAAGTTGGCGAGCGCGAACTCGGGCTTGCGATGGCCCAGCGTTGGGCTGTTGGTGCAACAACGGTTTCGTCTTCACTGCTGCTTGCGGCTCGCGCCGGCATTCATGTTTTTTCAACCGGCGGTATCGGAGGCGTGCATCGCGGCGCCGAAACTAGTGGCGACATCAGTAGCGACCTTGGCGCAATTGCCCGACACCATGTCGTCACAGTTTGCGCGGGCGCGAAATCATTTCTTGATCTGCCACGCACTCTTGAATATCTTGAAACACTCAGCGTGCCCGTGCTCGGTCTTGGCTGTGATTTTTTTCCAGAGTTCACAGTTGAGCGTGGCGATTTAAAAATACCTGCACGAGTTGAAACGATTAAAGAACTCGCAGAAATTGTGCGGGCCAACGACGCACTCGGACGCAACGGTGGAATTCTCGCTTGCGTGCCTGTTCCAAAAAAAGACGGTTTACTTAAATCATTTATGGATGAAATTACAGCGACCGCACTCAATGACGCGAACAACCAAGGCATCATCGGCGCGGCTGTTACTCCTTATGTTTTGAAATTCATCGCAAACGCAACGCACGATGCGAGTGTCAAAGCAAATCTTTCTCTAGCCGAAAACAATGCGATAACGGCCGCGCAACTCGCAGTCGAACTTTCTACAGCGCAATAATTTTTGGCGGAGGCGGACGGGAATCGAACCCGCCGAACGAGGTTCACTCGTCCCAACCGCTTTGAAGGCGGCGGAGCCCACCAGGTACCCGGACACCTCCATCGCGAAGGCTACTTGTCTGTGCGTACGAGATGAGAGGCAGCAAATTAAATTTCCGAACTTTACAGCCAATCTTCTCAGGTTGCTGCGGTCTGATTCTTGTCTGGACTCCGAATCCAATTGTTAAGGATCATTTTCCCAGAAGGTTTGCGAGTTTCAGGGAATCAGGAAAATTGACGACGCACGTAGACAGCTCGGACAGTGACCCACACTGTGATGATTTCAACGAAAAGCGAAGCGAGACCCAATGGTTCGCCCCAATTCCCAATATCTTCTGTCGCGCCTGGCATGCCAACTGTCCTGTTGACAATATAGCCAGCGAGTACGGCGATGGAAAGTCCCGCGCTTGCGTAAAGACTCCAGGACCTGACGCGATTTGCATTCAGTTCTGCAAGTACCAGTGACGCCGCGATCACCAAAACGTAACCCACTCCCAGATATCGAGTCTCTTCCCATTTACCTGGAAGATCAAGTATATGAATAAGAGCAATTGCCAATAAGCCAACAACCGCAGCACTTTGATGCGCAGATGGAGACACAATTGATTTAGTTCGAGGTGATGTTGTTGCTGAAGAGGTAATTGTTTGCATGAGAGAGAATAACACTCAAAAAAATTTAATAAAAACTAAACGCGAAAAATTAGACAAATTCTTAACTAATTTTGTTAATTCACCGAGCGCACACTTCAACTAGTGAGATAAGTCACGTCGTGGATACCAATTGTTTGTTCAAATGTTAAGAGAGTCACACCTGGCTTTCACTTCGTCATGCAGTGACGAAATTAAAAAGGTTTGACAAGCGAGAACACTGTGACACCGTAGTAGCTGCACGGATTTCTCGGATCGAGCAAAATCGATCGTTTTGCCAAGGTTTACCAGAGTCGCAATAACTGACCTTAATGTTTTGTTCTCTACACTCTTTGATCGGGACCCAACTGCTCGTTTTCAGATTTTACTCGACGCACAGGCCAGATCAAACAGTTTGAGGCCACCACGGGCTCACAGACACTGGCAATCACTATTGATTTGTCTAATTAGTCGTCTAATTTTCAGATGACGCAATTCAATCTTTGTGTACACATGCAGTAACTCGAACCTAGTTACGAACACTGGGCTCAATTAAAGGAGCACACAAAATGATTGTTTGTTGGTCAGTAAAAGGTGGCAGTGGCACAACAGTTGTTGCATCAACTATTGCATTAATGCGCGCCGCAGAATCACAACGCGGCGCACTGCTCGTCGATCTTGCTGGTGATGTACCAGCAGTTCTTGGTTTGGCAGAATCATCGGGGCCCGGCATCAACGATTGGTTTGCGAATTGCGATCATGGGTCACGAATGACATTGCAGTCAATTGCAATTCAGGCCACGGCGAATTTACAAATTATTGCGCGTGGTTCAAAACAATTAGACGCAAAAGAAAAAGAAAATAGAAATTTCACAGAACTATGTGCTGCACTTAAAACCTTTGATCTACCAATAATTGTTGACGCTGGCTGCGGTCTGCCGTCGCCCGATTTAATTGCTCATGCCAGTTCATCGTTGCTAGTTACTCGTCCATGTTATTTATCGTTGCGTCGGGCTGCGCAGTTATCGGTGTCGCCAACTGGCATCGTGTTAATCAACGAGGCCGGTCGCGCGCTCGGCAAACATGATGTTGAAGCCGTTATCGGCGCGCCGGTTGTAGCTGAAATTAGTTTTGATGCTGCAATTGCTCGCGCAGTTGACGCAGGTTTACTTGCCAGTCGTATACCAACAATCATGTCTAAACAACTTGCAGCAGTCGCATGAGCAGAGCAGTTCTCACTCGAATAGCACCAAAAGTTCACAGTCGTCTTGACGAATTTTTTAGGGACGAAGAAATTCGTGAAGTCATGGTCAACGCAGGTTCGCAAGTTTGGATCGAGCGCAACGGTGAACTCTCGCTAGTTGGCACAATCCACCCAGATGACACACGGGCATTTATCGAGCGAACTTTGCTGCCGCTTGGCCGACGCATCGACATAACCTCACCAGTTGTCGATGCTCGGCTAAGCGATGGCTCAAGATTGTGCGCTGTGATTCCACCGATTGCAGTCGACGGACCATGTGTCGCGATCCGCAGATTTGCTGCAAAGCAAATGCAACTCGAAGATTTCGCTCCACCAGAAATAGTCGCATTGTTGCAACAACTAATTTACGATCGTCGGAATATTCTCGTGAGTGGTGCGGCATCTGCCGGTAAAACGACTTTGTTAAACGCATTATGTGATTATCTGCATACCAATGAACGCATCGTGACAATCGAAGACATCGCCGAACTTCGACTTAACCACCAGCATGTACTTCGCCTTGAAGCAAGACCCGCTTCGCCAGATGGCAACCAAGAGATTTCTACCAGGTCACTGGTGCGAACCGCACTTCGACTTCGACCGGATCGATTAATTATCGGCGAAGTTCGTGGTGCCGAAACTCTCGACATGTTGGCGGCAATGAACACTGGTCACAGCGGTTCTATGTCAACGATTCATGCCAATAGTTCACGCGATGCAGTTCGCCGAGTTGAGTCACTTGTGCTGCAGCATGCCGCAAACTGGTCGCGCGATGTCGTGCAAGATCATGTTTGCTCATCAATTAATGCCATCGTGCATGTTGCAAGACATCTCAATGGTGCTCGATCTGTCGAAGAAATTTTGCTGCTCGACGGTGAACAAAGTTTCTTTTTAGTGCAACATGGCCAAATCATCAGTGAGCCATCGCTGTGAAACATCTAGTCGCAGTTTTCGGAGCATTGACCTTTGGCTGTCTAATTGCTGTTTGTGGGTTTTGGTTTATTCAAATACGAATGACCAAAGTTTGGGTCAACCAACGGCTCTCACAAAATATGCCACAGCTTGAGCGAAATTCGTTGCCTCGCAATCTTGTTTTGTCTCAGTCGTCAACTTTGCAACTCGAGCAACTTGCCGAGGTTTTAGATACGACTGCTCGGCATCTTCGACTTGGCGAATCTTTTGCTAGCGCCTTGCAAGCAGCAGTTTCATCACAACATTGCGTGATTCAAGTTCTGCAAAACTTCTCTCGGGCTTGTGCTTTGGGTGAAGCAGCCAGCGAAATTTCTAGACAGCTTATTAAAACAGCAAAAACTAAAGACCAACAATTTGTCGTCAAGGCTCTGGAACTAGCGGCAACAGGCGGAGTAGGCGGTGTGATGGCACTTGAACGTGCGGCAATTGTCATCCGCGAACGGGCAACACACATTGATGACAGATTTGCGCAAGCAGCACAAGCGTTGCTCTCAACTCGCATCTTGTCGTGGACACCCCTCGTGGTTGCGGGCTGGCTCATAGCTTCAAGCGCTCCAGTGCGTCATTATTTAATTCTTAGCCGATCTGGTTGGGTGTGTCTACTACTTGGAATTGGTCTGAATCTCGCAGGCCGAAAATGGATGCATGCAAT
>JBAXAW010000123.1:0-4631 GCA_037142305.1 Actinomycetota bacterium | reverse complement strand
CGTTGTCACTGCCATGGCTGACCACACTTTCAATCGGAATTTGCCCAAGTAACTCTGAACCAATTTCGGTAGCCAAATTTTGTCCGCCACCCGAGCCAAACAGTGGATAGCTCGTTCCATGTTCGCACGTGAACGCGCTCATGTTTTCGATCACGCCGGCGATTCGCAAAAAACTTCTGCGAGCCATATCGGCGGCACGAATCGCAACTTTCTGTGCCGACACGGCGGGCGTTGTAACGATAATCAAATCGGTTCGGGGCAGCATTCGAGCCAAGCCCATTTGCACATCACCAGTACCTGGTGGCATATCAATCAATAAATAATCCAAATCGCCCCAGTGCACATCTTTCAAAAACTGTTCAACCGCTTTTGTCAGCATCAGTCCACGCCACATCAACGCAGTACTTTCATCTTCGACGAGCATGCCAGTGCTAACAACTTTTAGTAAACCCTTGCCAACGATGCGTTGGTTCGGAATCATTCTTGGTTTGTCGCTTCCGGCGACGAGTTTTGCCTCAAGACGATCAGACATATTTAACATTCGCGGCACCGAGAATCCCCAGATGTCTGCATCTAAAACACCAACTGTGTGTCCTTGATTTGCAAGCGCGGCGGCAAGGTTGACCGTCACTGAACTTTTGCCAACTCCACCTTTGCCGCTTGCGATCGCCAAGATTCTTGTGTTCAGCGGTATCTGCGTCGTCGGAGCATTTTCTTTAGCGTTCCATCTGGCGCGAGTCATAACCGCAGTGCGCTCATCAGAATCCATTTCACCCCACTCAATTTTTACTTTTGTAACGCCAGGGTGAGTCGTGACTCGTGATTCAACATCATTTTTAATTTGCACACGTAATGGGCAACCTTTGATTGTTAATTTCACGCCGATCGTGACGAGACCTTCACTAGTAACTGTTACACCAGTAGCCATGCCTAGATCAACGATGTTGTCGCCAAGTTCTGGGTCAATAACCGCGCGCAACAGATTGGTCACCTCTGCTGGGGTCGGGGGCGGCACTCGGCGGCCAGTCATGCCTATAAAACTACCTGCCTAGGTCGTATATGTATTCGTTGCACATTCGGGCGCTTCAATTCTTTAATCGTGCGGGTATTGCATCGCAAGCGATAGTCTTTGATCACATTCGAAAACCTAGACGGAGACAGTCAAATGATCACTCTTACAGACAAAGCAGCAGTCAAAGTTAAGCAACTCCTCGAATCTGAGAACGCAACCGAACTCGCATTGCGTGTTGCAGTTCGTCCTGGCGGATGCTCGGGTTACTCATACGAAATGTTTTTCGACGGAGAATTTGCTGCCGATGATCTTGTGCAAACATTCGGTGATGTAAAAGTTGTTGTTGACCCAGCGTCATTGCAACTTCTTGAAGGTGCAAATCTTGACTACAACGATGGATTACAAGATGCAGGTTTCAAAATCACGAACCCAAATGCTTCACGCAGTTGCGGATGCGGTCAAAGCTTTAGCTGATACCAACTGACGCAAGAGCGTCAGAAATTTCTAGTGAATCAAACACGGCGTCAAGTCGTTTAATAATCTTGCCGCTCATATCAACAATAAAAAGCGTTGGCTCAAAAGTTAAACCAAGTGCCTTGATTGCTGGCGCAATAACAGTTGCAGCCTCGTCGGCGTAAATCTCAGCATGTATGAATACGGCGCGATCGCCCACACTAGTTGCGACTTCGATTAATCCGTCAAGCGCTGGCGAGCAAGTGCCAGTTGAGCAATGCGCTGGTGTGCCGACAATATACGCAACTGGCACACCAAGTTTCAATGCATCACTCAGTCTTACTTCGTGAAACGGACAAGGCTTTGGCTGTCGCGTACAGATCGGTTCAACCTGGCGATGATCAGCGAAAGTCGGCGTGTCGAAACTCGGCAACGAGTCACCAGTGCCAGGCACCAAAACTTGAGCTCGATCTAAAACACTAAAAGCAGTGCCTTCATACGGGCCACCAGCAACAATCAGCGAGTAGTTGCCTGCGGCCGCGATTTCTGCGTAGAACGGATAATACGGCAGAGAGATTTCAGTGCCGTGTAACTTCGCAGAAATGTTTTCGATCAGCACTTTATCGGTTGAAAGATCAATGACCTTAGCTGAAAGTGTTTGCGGAAATTTAAAATCACTTGACGCACTAATAATCCCAGACGAAAGTGCAAGCGAAATTGGCAAGCGTAAGTTTCCCGGAACTAAAACTTGCGGAAAGCGCTGCACGAGTTGTAGATCGCTCGGCAGTTCAGATATTTGATCGGCTAGCTGATCTGAGTCTGGCGCGGCAAGCGAGTCAGTTGATGAATTTTGACCAGACGTTGAACTATCACCACATGATGTCAACATTTGAAGTGAGATACCTGCACCAACAACTGATGCAGAACCCGAGATAAACCTTCGACGACTTATGTTTTTCACGTGAGTTATCTTATTGGTGCAAAAATCATCTACGATTTAAAACATGTCAAAACAAACAGCACCTATTGGTCCGTACACGCCGGTCGTTCGCGCAGGAGATTGGATCATCGTTTCTGGTCAACTCGGACTAAAAGATGGAGCAATTGTTAGCGGTGGAGTAAAAGCTCAAACAGCCCAATCCATAGAAAATCTCAAAGGTCAACTAAAAAGTGTCGGTGCAAATATCAGCGACGTCAAAAAAACAATGTGTTTTTTAACTGACATGGATACATTCGCAACTTTCAACGAAGCATATGTTGAAGGCTTTGGCGAATCAAGACCTGCACGCAGCACGATTGGGGTTTTGTCACTGCCCGCTGGTGGCGCAGTCGAGATTGAGGCTTGGGCTTACAAGCCTGAGAAATAATATGGCTGGCGCAATAATTCTCGTTTTGGCGTTGTTGGCGTTTCCGATAATTGTTGGATTATCAACCGCTGGTATTGCTGCGTTACTCGGTCACTTGTTGTATCGCGATGCCGATGAACGACACGCGAATAGCGAACTTCGCGACTTAAATATCTGACTACAGAAACTGCTGATCTTGTAATTGCGAACTCGTTGCTAGTGGCGACGATGGATGACCAACGAAGAGAAATCAGCAACGGTTGGGTGGCGATAACTAATGGTTTTGTCTCTGCAGTCGGAAGCGGCAAACCACCGCAAGCAAAACAAGTTGTCGATGCGACTGATTGTTTAGTAACGCCAGGCTTGATCAACACACACCATCACTTGTATCAAAACCTGACGCGCGCGTTTCCGCCGATGACAAATGCACCGTTATTTGGTTGGCTGCAAACTCTCTACCCGTTGTGGCGTTCACTTGATGAAGAGTCGGCGCATGTCTCTGCTTGGGTTGGTCTTGCTGAACTTGCGTTATCGGGTTGCACAACTTCAACTGATCACTTGTATGTTCATCCGAGCGGCGCGGGAGATTTACTAAGTGCCGAGATTGACGCGGCACGCGACATCGGCATGCGCTTTCATCCAACTCGCGGATCAATGTCGTTGTCAATCAAAGACGGTGGGTTGCCACCAGACGATGTGGTGCAAGATCATGATGTGATTCTTGACGAATCGGCGCGGGCAGTCGAAAAACATCACGATCGCAGTCACGGGGCGATGGTTCGCGTTGCACTCGCACCATGTTCGCCGTTTAGCGTGACGAAACAATTAATGATTGACTCGGCGACGTTGGCTGCACAACTTGATGTTCGCTTGCATACACACTTTGCCGAAAACTCTGAGGATGATGCATTTTCGTTGGCAACATTTGGTTGTCGACCAATGGATTATTTAGAAGAAGTTGGCTGGTGCCATGACAAAACCTGGCTCGCCCATTGTGTAATGCCAAACCCACAAGAAATTAAACGACTTGGTGCGGCGCGAATTGGTGTGGCACATTGCCCGAGCAGCAATTTAATTTTGTCGTCTGGTATTGCGCCGGTCATAGATTTAATTGCAGCCGGCGTGTATGTTGGCATCGGCGTAGATGGATCATCTTCGGCAGACAGCGCGTCAATGTGGCTTGAATCGCGACAAGCAATGTTGCTTGCCAAATTGCGCAGCGGCGCGGCGGCGGGCACTGCGCGCATGGCGCTCGAGTGTGCAACTCGCGGCGGCGCTGGATGTCTTGGTCGAGTTGGCGAAATCGGTGAGTTATCAGTTGGCAGTGTCGGCGATGTTGCGATTTGGTCTTTAACCGGCCCAGCATTCGCAGGTGCGATTGCCGACCCAATTGAAGCGTGGTTGCGCTGTGGGCCAGTCGCGGCGCGCGACACAATCGTGCACGGCAAACACGTTGTGCGCAATCACGAAATCGTCAGCACGAAACTTGAAACGATGCTCAAATCGCACTCACGACTTGCCCACCGAATGCAACAACTCGCAACTAGTTAACAAGTTGACGTTTCAAAAGTGGGTCGCCAGGGGATCGAACCCTGGACCTGCGGATTAAAAGTCCGTCGCTCTACCAACTGAGCTAGCGACCCAAGTCGGTGTCAGGCTAGTTGCTCACGACGCGATTTGTTGAACTGATTAATGTCACAAAACTGCCAGTCAAAGAACTCGTCTAGTTAATTAACCCATGCTTGACTGAATGTATGCGATTTTTCCCCCAACTGAACTCAAATCGCAAAACAATTCTTTTGGCAACATGGGGGCTATTT
>JBAXAW010000122.1:0-4669 GCA_037142305.1 Actinomycetota bacterium | reverse complement strand
ATTGCTTGTAAATCAGGCTTTGCGGCGTGTGCCTGCCAAAAATTTCTGCCCTCATAAACCATTGCAAGTTGTTCAATCATCACATGACTCGTGATGTCTTGCTCGCCGGGCTCACGAGTCGCACCGAAACTAAGTCTTAACAATAAATTTGCACCTGACCACCACGGACGCATCAAACCCGAATTCTCTTTTTTGGTTAATAATTATTAATTCATCTGGTGAATTGCTTTTGCACGTTTCACGAGCATTTTTTAACGCGATGCGCCACAATGCATTCTCTCCGTCATCGATCGATGACAACTTTAAATCCGTCGGATCGCGAAAGTTCTGTTTTACAAGTAACGAAAAAATGGGCATCAAAGCTAACATTCCTACTAAAATTAAACTCTGCGAGCCTAATCTTTTGTTAAGCGATTTCGGAATCAAAAACGTAATTGAAATCCAATAACAGCAAACTGGAACAAAAAGAAGTTGATTGGTTTGAGCAACTCCGCCAACTAAAATTATCTGCAAAACAAAAGTTACGAAAATAATTAGACCGAATCTTACTAACACCTTTGGTGCAGTGAGATCTAGCTTTCTCCGTTTGATTTGCAACAGTCCGCATAATGGCAAGCCGAAAAATATTGACGACAGAATCAAAATGTGAAACAAATTGCTTGAAAATGCTTCACTCAAGATCCATTCGGACGCCAATGGTTGTGGAGACATTTGAGTTAAAAGATATTTCACCGAACCAGGAATAGAACGAATCGTAGTAATGATGTCTATTGGCGGTGCACTACGAATTCGATTCGCGCCACTCTCCTCAAGCCAACCAAAAGTTTGTGAAGCCTGAGCCATTTCTTGGGTCCATTCGCCAAGATAACGCATCGGTGGTTCTTGTCGTATTTGAATAAAAAGCGAGAAAAGCAACCCCGTAAGAAGACCTACCCCGACGATCAATATTTTGTTTCTCTGACTACGGATGCGTAAATAATCAAAACCAACTAAAACCAATAACACTGCGCTAACTGGATTCGACGCTGCTGTCAAAAATGCAAAAATTGCAAGCGCAATAGTTGCAACTTTGGAACCTCCGTAATTACAAACTGCCACCATGACAGTTAGTGCAATAAACATTGGCCAAAAAGAGTTCCAAACAACGCCTTGCATTCCGAGCCCGGGCAAAGGAACAAGTATCAGAACCAACGATGCGCACATAGCAACCACATACCTACCCGTCACGCGATACACAGCCCAAAAAATGATTAACGAATAGAGCGCCCACAGCAAAGTTGCAATAAAAAATAAAATAACGGGAAGATACTCAAGTGGAAACTTCACTGCTAACGAAATCAAAATGCGGGGTACTAATAGTCCGTAAGACCAATCATTAAGGCTCAAAAATAAACTCTGTGAAAGCGCACTACCAACAGCAATTCTTTCTTCGTAATTAAGCATGCGGTGTGCTCCCCAACCACGACCGATCAGCAGAACTAGGTAGATGACGAAATTAAACAAGATGGCATAGCGAAACTTGTTCTTTGACGACAAACCTTGAATGTAAGTTTTTATTTTGATATCCCAATCATAATATTTTTTTCTTTTGCCACTCAAGCACTGTAAAATTTCCAAGTCCGTCTAGAGCACATAGTGATTCAGACTCAGCAACGCGACTGCGCATTAACATTGCTTGTAAATCAGGCTTTGCGGCGTGTGCCTGCCAAAAATTTCTGCCCTCATCTACCAAAGAATTTAAGCCATGCTCGATGAGCCAATCTGATTGTCGAGAGACTCTAGTTGGCTCACTGATCATCGCAAGTTGGTCAATCATCACATGACTCGTGATGTCTTGCTCACCAGGCTGGCTTAAATAGTGCGCACCAAGTTCGTGCTGACGATATGTTCTCAACCAATCACGCCATGGCTTCATTAACGCAACCTCAGTTGTCATGCAGTAATCAAAGATAATTAACGAGCCATGTTCAAGTATTTGCAAACTTGAAGCCAGCCATTTTTGTGCCTGTTGTTGCACTGGCAATCGCGTGCCAAGCGGTGGATTTTGAGGCAACCATGCTGGGATGTCATCGACTGTGTGCAGAACTTCTAAAAACTTTCCGTCACGCTCAACTACAAATGCTTCTTGCCATTTACTGTCAAATACAAACAACCTGAATGGCAAATTATCCACAAGTTCATTGGCAATGATCATGCCCACGAATTTTTCAGTTGGCATCTGGGCCTGAGAGATCACGTCTACTGGGTGCAAATTTCGTTGCGCCAAACTTGTTTCAACTGCAACATACGATATGGCGTTGCGACATTTGAGATTCGCCTTGAGCACGCTTCGCGCCAATGTGCCTGGACCAACACCGACCTCAACAATCGTAAATTTTTCTGGGCAATTCAATTCGTGCCATCTTGCGTCAATGGCTCGTGCGATGACCGCCCCAAACAATGGTCCGACTTCTGGACTGGTTATGAAATCGCCGCGGCGACCAGCTTTACCAATTGTGTTGTAAAAACCATTTTCGGAATAGAGCGATAGCTCCATGAATTTTTCAAACGAAATTGAACTATTCACTGCCGCTGCTATCGCAGCAGAAATTTGTTTAGCGGCTGACAGCACCGGTGATTTCGGCAAGGTCAGCGAAATGTAAACCTATTCCAGGTAATACTCCGAAAATCAAAGTTGCAGTACTTGTAATCACCAGCGCAATGACAAGAGAACCTGGTGTCTTAATTGGTGTTGTGTCACCATCGGGCACTGGCCGCATCCAGATTTCGCGCATCACGTTGCCGTAATATCCAAATGCAATTACCGAGTTGACTGCGCCAACTAAAGCCAAGGCGTAACCCCACGAAGACTGCGACTGCAAAAGCGATTGGAAGGCCACAAATTTTGCTATCCACCCACCAAGAGGCGGAATGCCTGCGAGCGACGCCATGAATAACGTCATCAACACACCGAGCGCAGGAGCGTACGAAAACAATCCACCGAAACTTGAAATCTCACCACTTCGTGTTTTGCGCGAAACAGCCAAGATCACAGCAAAAACACCGAGATTTGTCGCAGCGTAAATAATCATGTACAGAACAACTGATCGCAATGCCGATTCGCCAGAACCAGGCATTCCGGCAACAGCAAGCGGCATTAGAACGAAACCGCCTTGACTAATTGACGAGTAAGCGATCATCCGCACGATGTTGTGTTGTTTGAGTGCAAGCACGTTGCCGACTGTCATTGTGAGTGCAGATAACACCCAAATAAATGGCTGCCAGACATCTTGCGCCAGCGGAAAAGCCGTATAAATCAAAACAACTAATGCCACGAAACCAGCGGCTTTTGATGCAACTGATAAAAACGCCGTCACTGGTGTTGGTGCACCTTCGTATGTGTCTGGCGCCCAAGTATGAAATGGAACCGCTGAAACTTTAAAGGCAAAACCAACAACAACAAAAACAACCGCCAGTGCGTGCACGGCAGAGAATTCGCCGTCAACAGTAATTTTTGACGCAATGTCGACTAGCAGAGTTGAATTGGTTACTCCGTAAAGAAGCGACATGCCATAAAGCATTACCGCGGATGCGAAAACACCGAGCATGAAATATTTGACACCTGCCTCGTTGCTTTTTGCATCACGCTTGCGCCATGCCGCCAACATGTAAGCGGGAATCGAGAGAAACTCAAGTGCGACAAAAATACTTACAAGGTCGCGCGCTGATGTCATCATTAACATTCCGAGCAAACTTGTTAGTAGCAAGAACCAATATTCTCCTCGCCAGTATTCGCCTTCTTCGACGTGCGAACTTGATAATAGAACTACTACATATCCTGAGAGTAGAAACACGCCTTTCATCACGAGGCTGAAATTGTCGACGACATATCTTCCGTCAAACATTGACCGAACTTGAACGTCTGACAATGCGAGCGTCAGAACCGGGATCATTGCCGCAAGCAAAGTAACGATGAGACAGCCGACAATAGCCATTTCTTGCGATCATCAATGAACAGATCCAAAATCAACACGAGGCAGAGCCCACCGGCGAGAACCAACTCGGATGCCAGCCCGTGATAGTCAACAGTCGGCACAACCCACTGCGCGGCGAGGATGCTCAGATTTTGCAACTTAGCCCCCGAAAGCACTCAAAGTTACTTGCACTGCTGGGTCAAGCACTTTGAACAATAAATTTGGCACGATGCCTAACACAAGAATCGCAATTAGCAACGGAGTCCACGCGACCCACTCGTAAATAGTCACATCATGAAGTTCATCGTGACTCGAGTGACCGTCATGTGCAGCATTTTTCGGTGCGCCGAATGCAATGCGCTGATAAAGCCATAATAAATATGCTGCAGCTAGAACAGTTCCGAGTGCTGCAATCACCATGAATACTCGAAACACCGTTTCGTTTAATCCGGCAGCTGGGCTGTATGCAGAAAGAATTGCGGGAAACTCGCCCCAGAAGCCGGCCAAGCCAGGCAGACCGAGTGATGCCATCGCACAAAACCCAAAGATCCAACCCAGGTGAGGCATTTGTGTCAGCATTCCACCTAGCTTTGAAATTTCAAGTGTGTGATAGCGCTCTTTGACACTTCCAGCGACGAAGAACAACATTCCAGTTATCAAACCGTGAGCGACCATGCCGAACATTGCTGCGTTGATTCCAAAACTTGTCAGAGTTG
>JBAXAW010000121.1:0-4681 GCA_037142305.1 Actinomycetota bacterium | reverse complement strand
TAGTTTTTATTGGCGCACTCGGAGGGACTTGAACCCCCAACCCTTTGATCCGAAGTCAAATGCTCTATCCGTTGAGCTACGAGTGCTGGTATTCCTAATGATAACTGCTCTCAGTCGCTACAAATCTGAAAGTTTCCCAATGCGATTGGCTTCTTGAGTAACGGCTAATTTTTGTGAGAGCAAATTAGTACGGAGATTGAACATGACGAACGAATTTAAAGGCAAGATTGGGCGCACTTTTGATGATTCGACGCCTTGGTGGCCACCATTAACGACGCCGCCCGAAGGCTCGCCGAATATTCTCATCGTGTTGCTCGACGATGTGGGCTACGCGCAGTTCGGATGTTATGGCTCTGATGTTGCGACGCCGACATTTGACAAGCTCGCAAGCAATGGTTTGCGATACAGCAACTATCACACGACTGCGTTATGTTCGCCGACTCGGGCCGCACTTTTAACTGGTCGCAACCCGCACAGCGTTGGCATGGGTCGTGTCGCCGACATCGTTTCTGGTTTCCCTGGCTACAACTCGATAATGCCAGCGAGCGCCGGAATGATTTCTGAAATCCTCGTACGCAATGGCTACGCAACTTATCTTCTTGGTAAATGGCATCTTTCGCCGCAAGGTGAAAACCAAATGGGATCAACCCGTGAGCGTTGGCCACTTGGTCGCGGATTCGAACGCTTCTACGGTTTTCTTGGCGGCGAAACCGATCAGTACCACCCTGATCTTGTCTACGACAATCACCAAGTCGACCCACCTCGCACACCAGAGCAGGGTTATCACATCACCGAAGACATGGCTGACAAAGCAGAACTGTTTATCAATGACCTGCGCGCAGCACACCCTGAGAAACCTTTCTTTATGTGGTTTGCACCTGGTGCATGTCACGCACCGCATCAAGCACCGAAGAGTTTTATCGATGCATATCGCGGAAAGTTTGATCACGGATGGGATGCGTGGCGCGAAGAAGTTTTCGCACGGCAGAAAAAATCTGGTTTGTTGCCGAGCGACACAGTTCTAAGTGAGCGACCACATTGGGTGCCAGAGTGGGCGGGTCTCAGTGCCGATGAGAAAAAACTTTATGCACGAATGATGGAGGTCTACGCAGGCTTCTTGACTCACACCGATGCTCAAGTTGGTCGCGTGATCAAACACATCGAGTCTCTTGGCGAACTTGAAAACACGATCGTGCTTGTGATGAGCGACAACGGTGCAAGTTCTGAAGGTGGACCAAAAGGTTCTTTCAATGAAATGTTTTTCTTCAACTTCATGCCAGAAAGTCTCGAAGAGAACATCAAACGAATTGATTTACTTGGCACTCCAGCGGCACACAATCATTACCCGTGGGGATGGGCATGGGCGGGTAACACACCGTTCAAACGATGGAAGCGTGAAACTCACGAGGGTGGAGTCACCGACCCGTTGATTATCCATTGGCCAAAAAAACTCGCAGCCAAAAACGAAGTTCGCACGCAGTATTTGCACTCGGTAGATGTGATGCCGACTCTGCTCGAACTACTTGGTATTGATGCGCCGACACATATTGCTGGTGTTGAACAGCAGCCAATTGAAGGCGTGAGTTTTGCGCACACACTTAGCGATGCCAAAGCACCGAGCAAACACGTGACGCAATGTTACGAAATGCTCGGTTCACGAGCGCTGTATCACGACGGATGGAAAGCGGTTGTGTTTCACCAATTGCCTGGTTTGCCTGGCACTCCAAGTTACGACGGCACTGACCCGAATATAAGTTTTGACGCTGAGCAATGGGAGTTGTACCACGTTGAAAAAGATCTCGCAGAAACGAACGACCTCGCAACGCAGCATCCTGAGAAATTGAAAGAGATGATTGCATTGTGGTGGGATCTCGCCGACAAGCAACAAATTCTGCCGCTAAACAATCAACCCGGCAGGTTCGGCGACAAGCGTTATCGACAAGAGCGATACGAATATCGACCAGGCATTGGTGCGATACCTCCATTGGTTGCCCCGAATTTGCGCAATCGATCGTTTGATATTTTGGCTGAAGTTACTGTGCCTGCAACTGGTGTTGAGGGCGCAATTATTGCCCAAGGTAGTAGTGCTGGTGGTTACGCCGTTTACGTCAAAGACAAACGCTTACATTATGTTCATAACTTTTTAGATCTCTATTATTTCTGTGTCTCAGCAGAAGTTGATGTGCCAGTCGGAGTACACACTTTGCGAGTTGAATTTAAATCAACTGGTCGTTTCAAAGGCGAAGTGAATTTGTATTATGACGACTTGCCAGTTGGCTCTGGGGCGATACCTGCAACAGTGCCAGTGTTCTTTGGCGTGTTTGGTATGACGGTTGGATATTTGCGTGGATCATCGGTGATTCGCGGTGTGGATTCGCCTTTTACATTTACCGATTCGGCGTTGCAGCGCGTACTCGTTGAGCCCGCTGGGCGATCGTGGCGTAACCCTGAAGGCGACGACCGGGTTGCAATGGCTACGCAATGACCATTAACCCGTAAGTTGAGCGCAAAGCCATGAGCGAACGACAAAACAATAAATCGCTCGGGCGAGATTTTAGATCTCTGTGGTTATCGGTTGCATCGTCATGCACAGGTGACGGAATGTTTCTCACGGCGTTTCCATTGTTGGCGGCGTTGCTGACACGAGACCCTGTGCTAATTGCAGGAATCACGATCACAACTAAATTGCCGTGGCTTTTATTTTCGTTGTTAACCGGCGCGATTTCTGACCGCAGAGATCGCCGCAAACTAATGATTGGCGCTGACATTTCGCGCTTCGTGATCGTCGCCTGTTTGGCCGCAACAATCATCACCGACCGAACTTCGATCTGGGTTCTCTATATCTGTTCTTTTTTGCTCGGCACTTGTGAGACTCTGCATACAAATTGTGCACAGGCGATTATCCCTGACATTGTCAAACCAGAAGAACTTCTTACAGCCAACGCTCGATTTACAAGTGCGCAAGTGCTGAGCGCTCAATTTGTCGGCCCATCACTGGGTGTTGTGCTATTTAATGCATCGTCATCGTTGCCATTTGTGGCTGATGCTTTTGCTTTTGCCGGTTCGGCTGCATTAGTCAAGAGCATCCCTGATGTTCACGCAGTTGAGCCAGCAACCACAAGATTGCGTGATGACATGCTCGATGGTGTGCGCTTTCTTCGTGACAATGCTGTTCTTCGACGCTTGACGTTTATTTTGGCAGCACTCAACTTTTTTTATTTTGCATCAGGTGCGTTGCTTGTTCTTTACACTTCGGAAATTTTGCACAGTAGCAACATAACTTTTACTGCGCTTTCTGTTGGCTCGGCTCTTGGCACAATTTTAAGCAGATTTTTTGTTTCGCGAATTTCAGATCGATTCGGGTCGACAAATACAATCGCTCTTGCTCTTGGGGTTTGGGCAATTTCATCTGTGGGCATTGCCGTGACATCAGATAAATATATTGCAGTCATTATGTTCGTGTTGATGGGCATTGGTAATGGGTTGTGGACAATTATCAACACGACACTTCGTCAACAACTCACACCCACACGAATGCTTGGTCGAATGAACGCCGCCTTTCGCACAGTTTCTTGGGGAGTAGTGCCGTTTGGTGCCGCATTCGGCGGAGTCTGCGCGCGATATTTTGGTTTACGCGGGCCGTTTATTATTTTTGCAGTGGTGATGGTCGGTTATGCAGTTTTTGCTAAGCCGATTCTTCGACCTCTCACTAAATCTTTATAGATTTGGCGTTCGGTGCGCCCAAGGTTGAGCAGCCTCAAGTTGTGATGCAACACGAATCAATAAATCTTCACGTCCGTAAGCGGCAACAATTTGAATGCCAACTGGGATACCTTCAGAAGTCCATTGCAATGGAACATTGATTGCTGGTTGACCAGTCGTATTAAACGGCGGTGTCGACGGAATCCATTCGCCAGCAATTTTTAGCGAGTTCATTTGATTTTCTGGTTCGTTTTTAATTGTGCCAATAGGCATCGGTAGCCGCGCCATTGTCGATGTAACCAAAAGATCCCAGCCATCTGCCCACCACTGTTGAACCAGCCTGCGATAATTAACAGCGGCAACAACTGATCTGGCGTAATCAGTTGCGGTTTTTGTGCCGGCGAATTCTGCCATTGCCCAGTTCATGAATTCGATGTCGTCTTTGACAACTTCGCGCTCGAGCATTTGACCGAGAAGATCACGAGCGATCGACATGTTTGTAGACCACATCGCAGTGAACTTTCCGGAGAAGTCTGCTTGCTCGAGTGCTTTTGGCCATGAGCTCTCGACATGATGCCCAAGAGACTCAAGAAGTTTGCAAGTGTCTCGCACTGCGGTGATGCACTCAGAATCCATTTGTCCACCGACTGGATGATGATCAAGAAAACCGATGCGAAGTTTGCCTGGGTCTGCACCAACTTCTTGCATGTATGGTCTTGTCGGCGCTGCGGCGATAACACGGTCACCGACACCTGGGCCGTGTGTGGCGTCGAGTAACGCAGCCGTGTCACGAACAGTTCTAGTCACGGCAAAGTGCACGCTGAAGTTTGCTTCGTCGCCAAATGGTGCGAGAGAAATTCGTCCTTGCGAAGTTTTTAATCCAACGAGGCCACAACACGAAGCCGGAACGCGAATACTGCCGCCCCCATCGCTGGCGTGCGCCATCGGAATAATTCCGGCTGCGACTGCGGCTGCGCTG
>JBAXAW010000120.1:0-4685 GCA_037142305.1 Actinomycetota bacterium | reverse complement strand
GGCTGCAAAGAAGATTCAATCCCAACGGGCGCAGTAGCTTCGCCATGTCTTGGTGTTTGCGAGCGTGCACCTGCGGTACTTGTTATTGAAACCGGAGTAACACCTCGTTACGAAGTTCTCGCGCCGGCATCTGTAAATGACATCACTGATCTTGTCGCAGGAAAGTCGGCCGGCGCAGAACAAGAAGTCGCAACCGCCGTACCGCAAGCGCCTGACAAATCTTTAGTGCTGCTGTCTCGCATCGGTCGAGTTGATCCGTTGAGCATTGACGATTACATCGCATCTGATGGTTACGTTGCGTTGCGGCGAGCAATCGAAATCGGTGCGGAGCAAGTAATCACCGAAGTAACCGCATCAGGACTTGTCGGTCGAGGTGGCGCGGCTTTCCCGACTGGCCGTAAATGGTCTGCTGTTGCTGGTCAGCCAGTGAAGACTCGTTATTTAATTTGTAATGCCGATGAATCTGAGCCAGGCACATTTAAAGATCGTGTTCTGATGGAGGGCGATCCGTTTGCACTGGTTGAGGCGATGACGATTACTGCTTTCGCAACTGGCTGTCAACACGGGTGGATCTATCTACGCGGCGAATATCCTCGCGCGCTAAAAAATCTAACTAACGCCGTTGAGTCTGCACGATCACGATCAATGCTTGGCGAAAATATTTTAGGATCAGGTTTCAGTTTCGACATCACTATTTTTAGAGGTGCAGGCGCTTACATCTGCGGCGAAGAGACCGCCATTTTTAATTCAATCGAGGGATACCGCGGAGAACCTCGAAACAAGCCGCCTTTTCCTGTTGAGGTCGGCCTGTTCGGTAAGCCGACTGTTGTCAATAATGTTGAAACTCTTATAAATGTTTTGCCGATTATTCAAAACACTGGCGAAAAATATGCAACTTGGGGCACCTCTGGCTCTAGGGGCAAAAAATTGTTTTGCCTTTCTGGCGCTGTAAATAAACCTGGTGTTTACGAAGTTACTTTTGGTGCAACTTTGCGAGAACTTATTGATCTAGCTGGTGGACTGAAAACTGGCTCAGATTTGCAGGCAGTATTACTGGGTGGCGCTGCGGGCGGATTTGTTGGTCCACAAGATCTAGATCTCGAACTCACACTTGAAGCTGCTCGCGCAGCAGGTGCGACACTTGGATCTGGTGTCGTGATGGTGCTCGATCAAAGCGTCGACATGATTGACCAGCTTCAACGAATCGCGGCATTCTTTCGTGACGAATCTTGCGGCCAATGCGTGCCGTGTCGAGTTGGCACGGTTCGACAACAAGAAGCCCTCGCTCGCCTAGTTAAATCTTCTGGCACCAACAATGCAGCAGTTGATCTGCAACTGTTGCGTGACCTTGGCCAGGTAATGCGTGACGCCAGCATTTGTGGACTTGGCCAAACTGCGCACAATGCCATTGACTCGGCACTAACACGACTTAAAGTATTCTCGGCATGAGCACACAAATAACTACCGGCTTGCAAGTTCGTCGCAGTGTTGAATTAACAATTGACGGTCAAAAAGTTAACGCTCTCGAAGGTTCTACTTTGCTCGATGCATGTCGTGCGTCGGGCAAAGAAATACCAACGCTTTGTTTCGGTGACACGATTACGCCAAAAAATGCTTGCCGTGTCTGCATGGTCGAACTTGAAGGTTCGCGAACACTCGTACCAAGTTGCTCTCGCAAAGTTGAAGCAGGCATGGTCGTCAACACCGATAACGAACGCACCAGTCATAGCCGCAAACTTGTGCTTGAGTTGCTTGGGTCATCGGTTGATCTTTCGCTAACGAAAAATGTCGCTCGCTGGAACGAAGGCTACGGAGCACAGCCATCACGATTCGGTGCGCCGTCATATCACCATGATGACCGTGATGAGGCCGTCACCGGTCATCACCACCAACCTGATGGTTTAACAGCCGAGACAGTGCACCAAGATGTCAAGGTCGACAACACACTTTACGTTCGCGACTACTCGAAGTGTATTTTGTGTTACCAATGCGTTGATGCCTGTGGTGAGCAGTGGCAAAATACTTTTGCCATCACAACAGCGGGTCGAGGCTTTGACGCCAGAATCTCAACCGAGTTCGCGGTTGACTTAACCGATTCGGCATGTGTTTATTGCGGCAACTGCATTCAAGTTTGCCCAACCGGTGCGCTGATGTTTACAAGCGAATACGACATGCGACAAGACGGCACATGGAACGAACCTGAACAAACTCAGACGGATACTATTTGTCCGTATTGCGGTGTCGGTTGTGCGCTCACCTTGCACGTACAAGACAACACGATCGTTAAAGTCACATCACCAAGCGATCACTCTGTAACCCATGGCAACCTCTGCATCAAGGGTCGCTTTGGCTTTCAACATGTTCAGAACCGCGCTTCTGATTAACTAGAGCAATGGACAAGCGACTGCCGATCGTTGACATCTCGGCACTAGTTCTAGATAATCAAGAAACTATCGAATTCACGAAGTCGGCAGAGTTGCTTTACAAGGCGTTGAGTGAAGTTGGCTTTGCGATCATTATCGGCCATCAAGTTGCAGCCAGGACAGTCTCAGAAATGCGCAGTGCAGTCGCCACCGTTTTTGAGACTCCACGAAATATCTTGCTTAAGGACACTGTCGTGAAAAGCAACTATCGAGGCTTCGTACCGCTGGGTTTTTTTACGCCAAACTCCGGAAAAGGTAACGCCGATCAATACGAGGCCTGGAAATTACATAACGAGACCGACCCAAATGATCAGGTTTGTAAAGACTGCAATCTATATGGACCAAACAAATGGCCTGCCATAACTCACGACATCAAGACACCAGTTATGAACTACTGGCGTGAACTGACTCGCGTGAGCGAATACTTAATAATTGCGCTTTGCAAATCCCTAGACATTGACGAAAAATACATTCTCGAGTGCATGAAAAATCCACTGACAAATATGACTTTGTTGAACTACCCGCCTACTGAACTGCTCGGTGATACTTGGGGACAACATCCGCATAAAGATTTCAATTTGTTGACATTGCTAGCACACGATCCAGTTGGCGGATTAGAAGTTCGCACGCTCGATGATGAATGGATCTCCGCAGAATGCCCACCAGACGGAATGGTTTTAAATGTTGGTGACATGCTCGAGCTTTGGAGTGGCGGTCGACTGATTTCTACACCACATCGAGTCATCAACCGAACCGGCAATCATCGACAGTCGTTTCCATTTTTTTCCAAGCCCCGATGGGATGTAATTGTGAAACCACTGCTTGAGCCGTTAGCTAACTTTGATCGGGCTCCACTGCATGTCGGTACAAGTGCTGCCAATATCTGGCAATCAAATTGGCCAGATGAAGTTTCTCCTGACATGACTCAACATACGAATTACAATTGAGTATGACCAAATCAAAGCGCGCCAGAAGTTTTGAATCAGACGGCCAAAATACGATCACTCTGCCGAGTGGCCAAATAACACACCGCGACCATGCTGAACAATCCGAGAGGCTCGTTCGAAATTTTTATGAAGTGCGTCAAGGTGTTTGGTGCTTAGTCGGCAACGGATTGTCGAATCAAACATTTATTGATGCACCAGACGGAATCATCGCAATCGACACTGGCGAGTCAAATGAAGAAATGCGTGCTGCAATCATTGAGTTGCGAACCAAAACATCGCGTCCAATTGTTGCCGTTCTGTACACGCATTTTCATTATGTCTCTGGCACACAAGCAGTTCTTGACGATAACCCAACTCAAGAAGTTCAAATTTGGGGACACGAGAAGATTGCCTACAACCGGGTGCGAGCAACTGCCGAAATTGCACCGTCATATGGTCGTGGATTAGTAGAGCAATTTGCGATCACTCTGCCTCAAGATGGCCCAGACGGCATCGTCAACGTTGGCTTGGGTCGTTTCTATAGAAACCCTGAACACACAACTCAAACAAACGGTTTTATTGAACCTAAAAACACTTTCAACTCACAGTGCACTATTGAAGTTGCCGGTTTAAGTATTGACGTGACCCCAGCGCCTTCTGACGCAGATGACTCAGTAACTTTTTGGTTCAGCACACTTGGCTGTGCGGTCAACAACTTAGTTTGGCCTGTTTTGTTTAATATTTTTGCAATTCGAGGTGAAGAATATCGTGACCCACGAATAATGCTCAATGGAGTTGATCACTTGCTGTCACTAAATGCGGATCATTTGATTGGTGCTCATGGCATGCCGATCTGTGGCGCTGACGAAATTCTCAACCGCGTCACAAAATATCGAGATTCAATTCAGTTTTTGTGGGATCAAACAGTTCGCCTGACAAATCGGGGCTACACGAGCGCAGAACTGGCTCACGAGATTCGATTACCAGATTTCTATGATGACGATAATTTGACTTCCGAGTTTTACGGTGTCTCAGAACATCACGTTCGCCAAATTCGAAGTGGACTTTTCGGCTGGTTTGATGGAGACCCCGCCAACTTGTTTCCGTTGCCTCGCGAAGAACACGCCAACAGAATGATTGCAGGCTTTGGTGGTCGTGAAACTGTACGCAAAATCGCAAAAGAATCTATACAAAAACATGACTTGCGTTGGGCTTGCGAACTTGGGTCGTGGCTCAGTTACAGCACTGATAGTGAAACTTCAGACCGTGCACTTCTCGCAAATGCTCTTCGCCTAATTGCACAACGCACGACTGCAGCCAATATTCGAAATTGGTG
>JBAXAW010000119.1:0-4717 GCA_037142305.1 Actinomycetota bacterium | reverse complement strand
AACTCTTGGTACACGAAAAATCTCTGGGATTGAATCAATACCCAAGACGGTTGAAATGAAAATTTCACAGTTTGCCGAAAGGTATACATCTAGAAAATCGGTACGCATGCCGTTTGATGCATAGTCGAAAACTCCTGATGCATCTACCCCAAATGGTCGCTCAACTTTTGCACCCATTCTGAAAACAAGAAAACCGTCTGAAGCTAATCGCTCAGCAACATTATGAAAATTGCTGATGTCGTTATTGCGATAGTCATCATGGCGGATGTCGCGATTCTCGAACTGATCTCGTTTATACGACGAGTCACGAACTGCCAAGCACACAAACTTCTGACTAGGGGTGGTTCTAACAGAATTTAGAAAATCTTCACCTTGTTTTGTCTCTAAATTTGAGAAGTGAATATGCGACTGCATTTTGCCGTAGAGACCGTATGCATCTCGATCGTGGTGCGAAATTGAAAATTTAGACCCGCCAGGTAGTCGCCGCGAAATTGCGTCGGCATATCTAGTAATTGGCGAATTAGAAATCTTGATTACTCGCGACCACATTGTGTCTAGTTGATTGTTGGCAACCGCGTGATCTGGGTTTCGGTACCAAATGTCTACAGTTTTTTTAGAATCACTATGAATTTTTGCATCCTTTTCACACAAGTGAATTTCTACATTTGATGCGTAGTGTCCGATTTCGTGACTCGGCAACCGACCAAATTTATAGTTTCTAAATGGCAACACAACTCGAATCGCAATAGCAAAAACTAATCCCGAAATGATCTGCAATAACTTGAGAAGATACTTCATGATTTAACAAATGATTGATGATTATCAAGAAAGCTTTGCGAGATCGGAAGCCCGCCAACCGCACCTTCGCTGAGTCGAATGTTCTGTGCGTTGGCTTGCTGATCAGTCATACTCCAATTATTTTTCTCAAATCGTTGAAACATTTCAACTACTGCTTCAACCAAGTCTTGCGGTGAGTTATCTATGATTTCAAATTCGATGTTTTCATGAACTGTCGACTCGCACCAAGGGATCGGAGTACGCAGTGCCTGTTGCAATGACATTGCTGCCTTTTCGCTTTTGAGTTTGTAGAGCTTTGGAACCATAAATGATTTTTCAAAGAATGAACAGTGGCCAAATGAAGAATAATTAGTTCTAATTACGGGCGTACCAAAACACATCGGCACTTCTGAGCCGCCTGAGTTTGTTGCGATAGAAAACTTGGCTTTTGCCCAAAGAAACACATCCATCCAGTCAACTCGCTCTACTGCGTGCGCGTAATCAATGATGTTCGGCATATCGGGCAGTGGCGACATCAAAGGGCTACCCATGCGAATTACCCATCCACCGCGATTTACAATCTCGCACATCATCGGGAAATAGGTAGAAATATCGGCGTTTTGTAGGCGAGCGTGTGCTCGATGGTCACCTTCGCGAACGTGGATAACTACAAACCACGCATCAGATGGAAGCCCCCATCGTTTGAGAATCGACATTCCTCGAGCCTCAATAGAGTCAGTAAGTCTGACAACCGGCTCTCGATGTTCTTTGCTCCATGCTTGGTTGGCAATATCGATAGCCGACCACTGATCAACTACCCCGGTCTTGAGTCGATACATCGGCACTTGATCAACTATCGAACTAAATTTTTGCGTGAATTTTTCAATCAGTTTGACGTCGCTCTTAATATTTAATATTTTCGGAAGAAAAAGTTTTAGAAGTGCGCTATTCGATGAATACTGAGAATCGTAGAGCAGAATCCTTTGCTCGTCAGAGAGCAAATCTAAATCTCTGAGTTTTACAACCGCATCAAGTAAAGAAATGTGGCCAAGTGGTCCCGTCCATCCGTTGCCAAGAAAGCGCACTCGTGTTCTGTCTAATGACTGCTCTTGGGCGAGTTGCTGCATCAACTGATCTGCGTCGGCTGAAACCTCAAGATAGTTGGTCCATTCACCTCGAAGAAAGTGTGCCTGCGCGTGTGCCTGTTTCAACTCGAGCGATTTTGGAAACAGTTCAGCACCCTGATGATGTTTTTCAAGGGCTGCTGCAGTTTTATGATCTTTAATTAATGCTCTAATTTGGTCTAGTATTTCTTCAACTTTGCTGATCATCAAAGAATCAGATTTATCGGATTCAAAATTCTGGCCGACAGCTTGAGAAAACTTACCCGAGATCTTGTTTAGTTTTTTCCAAAATCGTCGCTCCTGAAAGCTCAACAAGGCAACAAGTGTGAGCAGCGCCCTTAATTTTGAAAACTTTTTCAGAAACGCTAAAAAGTTGCCGTGCCGTAGTTGAAACAACTGCCGTCTGACTTTTTTAATCAACATTTGCAATCTCTTGAGCGCGTTGATAACTCTCTGGAGTACCAACATCGATATAGGTCTTGTCGGTTTCAACGACATAGATGCGTTTAAGTAGTTTCGGTATCACCTGAGTACTGAAATCATGCTCAGTTGTAACGCTTGCGACTAATTCGTTTGACAGAACGTATAACGCCGCATTTGCCAGGTTGCCATGATTCTCTGGCGACTTTTCATACATCTTTTGCAAAACATTTTGATCGTCAAGTTCAAGAATCCCACAGGTTTGTGGTGTATCAGTTCGAAAAGCAAGCATCGTCATTAAACAATTTTTCGGTCGTTGAATATGAAGTTCAATCAGCTGAGAAATGTCAACTTCTGAATAGTTATCGGCGTGAATATACATTCCATCTTCGCCCTTAAAAAAATCTCGGTTCGCAACTAGTGTTCCGGCTGTACCAAGTAACTCTGGTTCAAAAACTGTTTCAACCTGATCGCGATATGCAGATTTCGCAATATGGTCTTCGACCAACTCATGCTTGTAGTGAAGATTTACGAGAATTCTTTTGACTCCGGCATGAAGTAGCGATTCGACCCAAATATCTAAGAGTGGCTTACCTTTGATCGGTACCAAACATTTTGGAACTGTGTCGGTGAGTGGCCTAAGTCGAGTTCCGAGTCCAGCGGCAAGTAGAACCGCTCTCACTCCGCCAACTCGTGCAGAAGTTCGTTTTGAGTGATTGGTGTATTGCCAACTCGCCCAACTTGAATTGCCGCTGCCAGCGAACCGAGCAGCCCTGACTCCCACATGTTTGCGCCAACTGTCATCGCCATCGAAGTCGCGACCAGCAGGCAATCGCCAGCGCCTGCAACATCGTGTGGCGCCGAATTAAGAGCAGGAATCTGATCGGTCTCCCAGTCTTTGCCCCATCGGCCGTGAAGTAGAACGCCTTGTTCACCAAGTTTCAAAGTGACACTTTTTGCTTCTGCGCTTAAACAGACCGACTGGGCAATCACGACGAGACCGTCTTCGGTGTTGCGTAGCGCCAATCTGGCTTCGCGTTCTGTTGGGGTTATCAAGTCTGCATTTTTGAATCTTGAAATATCACCAATTTGTGACGAAGATTGACTATCTGCGACTATTCGCATTTTATTTTTGGTCGCAATTTCAACGAGTTGATCAACCACATTCTGATGTAAACATCCATAATTAAAATCTGAAAAAATTAACAGATCGGCATTAGCGCAAGCCTTTTTTACACTCGCCACGAGGCTCTTTTGAATCGGCTCATCGACCGAACGTTGCACCAGATGACTGACACGCAACAAAGTTTTACCACGACTGCGAAACCGCTGTTTAAGAGTTGTTGGTCTTGCGTCATCGACTATTAGCTCGTGATCAACATTGAATTTTGTCAATTCGTCGCGACAGAATTGCGCTGACTCATCATTACCAACGACTGAGAAATATTTAACTTTCGCGCCAAGTGACGCTGCGTGGGCTGCAACAATCGCCGCTCCGCCGATAAATTTCTTGCTTGAAATCGGCGTTACAACAATTGTTGGATCTTCTTCGGACATTCCAAGTGGATCACAAGAAATATATTCGTCAACGATTGTGTCACCGATCACTACTACTTGCGTGTCTTTCATTTTTGAAAGTAACAACGACAAAGATTTTTTGGTTACTCCGCGTCGAGCCATAAAATCAATTGGCAAAGTAATCGTCTTTGGTTCTTGAATTGCCATCTCGCGGCGAATCAAATCAAGCGAAGTAAACACCACATCACCCGAACTGAATAACAATTTTCCGCCGTAACTATCTACGGCTTCTTGCTCAGGGTTGTCCTTAGTTTTATGTTCCTTGCCCTTAACAACGCGCGCCGGTTGAATTTTACGGATTGCATCATTCACCGAATCATCAATCAAAAACGCTTCATCTACGATTGCGTGCATTTTGACAGCCTCTAAGCGAAACTCTTGGGGCACATGTGCTGCGACCCCAGCCACACGATCACTGAGAACACCAACAACGAGTCTTTCACCACTGTCTTTGGCGAATTTTAGTAAGCGCAAATGTCCTGGATGGAGAACATTGAATGTTCCGGAGACAAAAACTGTGCCGTTTTTCATGACTTGGTAAGTTTCTCCATAATTTTATGAACAGAGTGCAAGGACGGCATCGGCTTGATCGACGCGAACACACTTGATTCTAGCGATGAATGAGGGATTGCATTATCCCCTGCATCTTCTGCCAGTTGACGAATCACATTGGAAATTGGCGACTTGGCATAATTTGCTACAACGCAAGCCAAATCAAAAAAAGAAATTTCATCTGCCGCCGAGAATTGAACTACAGATTCGCATTCGGCAACGAGTACGTGCTCGATGACATTAACAGCGTCGTCAACCGTGATTGG
>JBAXAW010000118.1:0-4778 GCA_037142305.1 Actinomycetota bacterium | reverse complement strand
TGCGCCTAATACGACGAGAAAACCTAATAGGAAAAATTTAAGTTTCTTATTTCGAGACTCTGAGAAACCCGACGGCACGAAATAAGTATACGGATTCTCCATCAGCTGCTAGTTATCTGATGCTGCCAGCAACGCTAAGATCTTGGGCGATCCAAGATGAAAAATCAAGACGTTCGACAACCTGACTTGATAACAAATCAATCAAACGAGCCAACTGTTTTTGCAATATCACTAAACATTGTGATGCTTCTGGCAAGTGCGATTTTTTTTGCGCTCTTGATTTCGGGCGTACCACTGAAAATTGCCACTGTTGCGCTCTTAATTGCTGTACTGCAAATACTTGCTGGTGGATCGTTTCTATCGATGTTTGTTTACAAATCGCATCTCACATGGAAAGAGTTTTGTGGAGTTGGACTTGCTATTGGAAGTCTTCTCACATTTGGCTTTGATCAAATATTTCGAAATACTGCTATTTCTAGTTTTGCTTGGACGCTCCCAATATTGTTTTTGCCGTTGTCAATCTGGAGATTCGAACTAAAAATAAACTTCAATGTTGACCGAAGCAATTTAATCACCACTGAGTTTTTCGTGATCTCAGCAACGGTTTTTTTAATCCTTTCCCCAGAATGGTTTTGGCCGCTTCCACTGGCACTTTTGTTGATCGCAATCGTTATTTGGCGCGAGATACCGAAATGGCGAAAACCATCAGCAATAGTCGCTACTTGCCTGATTCCTATTTCGATTTTTTCAATACTCATACGACCGATCGGGTGGTGGATCGAAGACACCGATGTCGCTTTATACGAAGCGATCTCTAGAACACTCGGCCATTGGGGTTTTCGAGACAACATAAACGGCGCTGGCACTTCAACCAACTATCACTGGTTTGCCTACGCCTGGTCTGGTTTGATAGACAGAATTAGCGGATCCCCAGAGTGGGTTTCAAACACGCGAACAATCCCACTGTTGATCGCAGTCGGAACCGTCTTAATAATTTGGGCGATCCTCGAACGGTTGTCACATAGTCGGATGATTATTATTTTTTCGCTTTTTGCCATCGGCGGATTCGACACTGTTCAATCTTGGGGCAGAGGTTTCAAACTCGGAATCATTGCCAGTCCAAGCCAGATGTACGGACTATTTCTACTACTGGCTTTTCTGCTCGTCTTTATTTTGGATACAAATAATCTTCTCAAGAAACCACTGCCACTATTTTTTCTACTCGCGTTTGGTGTTATTGGGTCAAAAGTTGCTCATGGAGCAGTTCTCGCTGGAGCAGTTGGATTTTTTTGGCTGGCGAATTTTGTTAAAGATAAAAAATTCAATGGGCACCACACCTGGCTGACTACTGCCACCATTTTAGGCGTAGCAACTGGTTTTTATTTTATTATCAACGGTGGCGGTGGAAGTTCGCGAGGAATGTTGTTTGATCAATTTGGATTTGTAGATGGAATAACTGGAGATTTTCGCCCATATGGACTCGCGATTCAGTGGCTAGCGGGTCTCATATTTTTCTTTGGCTTTCTTGGCCTTCAACTCTTCGGTTTAGTCGCACTCTGTACTTTTGCTAGTACTCGTGCGCAGAAACAGGTGAGTTTTTTCGCAATTGGTGTTGCGCTAGCGGGAATGCTCTCCGCAATGTTTCTTTCTGGTGAGTTCGCAGTCGAACTATTTTTCACTCATGCCGCTTCAAGTGTTTTAGTTGTGTTGATAATTCCGATTGTGCTGAAACGAATTACTAGTGATGATTTCAAGTATCCGCGACCGGTCTTGAGCATCGCTATTTTGGTCGGACTCAGTTCAGCAATTTTCGCTAACTTGTTGCCAAATCTCAATTCAGGTTCACCTACGGCGATTGTGCTGCGAACTATCCCATCACTCGTTGGTCTACTTCCTTTGCTTAGCGCACTTGCGTGCACTCTTTATTTGAAAAAAGATAAATTTAGAACCCAATCAGAAGTTTCATTCTTTAAAAAATTTATGGCGTTGGCTCTAGTTGGTCTGCTCGCAATGTCTGTAGGTTTTTATTCAACTAACTATGCAAAAAACATCCAAGAAGAATACCCTCAATCAAATAGGGACTTTACATCGCGTATCGGACTAGATAGACCAGATTTACAAAGTGCTTCAAACTGGATCTCGACAAATACCAAGACATCGGCAATTTTTGCGACAAATGACTTCTGTGGTCAGGTCTCCGAATCTTGTAACAAAGATACGGATTGGGATGCACTCCTTGACTTCAGCATGAAATGTACTCAATTCGCGGTCTTGCGGACTGATAAATGCAATGCTGGTGGATACGCATTACTTACTGCACTAGTGCACAGAAGATTTCTGGCGGGCAATTACTATGTTGGCATCAGCGATGGATCTGCAATTAAGCCATGGGTTGTTAAGAGAGTTTTAGATTCAGTTAACTTCGCAAAGTTGCCAAGCAACCAAACACTTACCGCTTTGAAAGACTCAAACGTCGGTTGGTATTTACTTAGACGAGAACTTACATCAGACAAAAACTGGGAGAAGTTCGGCACTATTCGCTACTCAAATTCGTCATATCTAGTTATTGAATTGAGTTGAGAGATTTTTATCGTCTGCTAATTTGTTGTTGTGGCTTGGCGATCCGAATCAATCACTAGGTTTTCTCGGTGAAAATTCGTATCGCGAGAGTTGCTCTCCCATATTTTTCCGTCGCGCTGGTTGTAATCACACTTCTGGTTCTTTCAGATGTAAGTTTCTTGACAAGTCTTCGAACAAGTCTCGTAATTACCTCAATTTCTACATCAGGTTTAATCGCGTGGCTGTTGGTGATGCGCGAAGCTCGAAAAGTTTTGTTTCCAGAAGCTATCGGCATGGGGTTAGCAGTTGGTTTTATTTTATGTGCCGGGTTTCAACTGTTGTTGCGCCGATATGGGTTTAATATTTTTGGCGGATTAATTCCCGTAATTATCGCTCATTTCTCATTATTATTTAGAAAAGTTCGCAAACTAATTAACTATCAAAGGTTAAGTTTTTCGGTCAGCGAAACCGCCGCCGTGTTATTCGCGGTTTTTTTTGGACTTTACTTAAATGCTCCTCTAATTTTGGTTCCGGCTACAATTTTTGCCTTTGTTGCTTTTGAACGCAAAGTAACAATGCATAAAAAATTTAATCAATGGTCAAAATGGCTTGGCTATTTTCATATTTGGCTGACAGTGATACTTGGTTTTGTTTTGATTGCATTAACCACCACTGCGGCGGCCCCATACATTTTTGGTGAAAGTTCAGAGTCGATTCCTCGCGAAGCCTGGTCAAACTCAATAGTTACGTGGGGCCCAAATGAGAACATTCCGCTATTTGGCCATCCACTTAGATATCACTGGTTCTCGTTTGCGGTATTTGGTTTAATTACTCGCTTATCGGGTCTAGCGCCAATGGTGCTTTTCAATAGTGGCCTGTCGGGAGTGCTGGATTGCCTATGCGTTGGATCGATTATCTGGTCGCTAACTTACTATCTTTCAAAAAATCGCCGCACAGCGTTGCTCAGTGTTGCGATTCTCTACGGAACAGTTTCGCTAAATCAGCCATATGCAATACTTGCTGATTCAAGCCCAGACGCAACTTCGTGGCTCGTATGGGTTGCTGCGTTCGGTTTTGCTTTAGCAATTCATACGAAATTTTCAATAAAGTTCGCGCCATTAGTCTTTTCTTTTATTGGAGTAGCGGCAATTCTCTCTAATGGCCCACACGGCGCAGTGCTGCTGATCGGAATGTCAGGTTGGCTGATCGGTCGATGGCTACAACGCAAAAAAACTCACGACCAAAATTTGAAATCAGATCTGATTGTTGTTTTAACTACGTCCGCATCCATGCTTCTTGCTTACTATTTGTTTCTCACTCCATCGCAATATTCGGCGTCAACAATCGACTTCTCGCTCAGGTTCTTGAAATCTTGGCCAGGTGTTTTATTCGTAATCACAATTTTCGGTGCCAGATTTGTTGCGTTGCCGATGTTGCATAAAATTATTGAAAAACCTTTATATTGGTTTTACTATGGTATTTCTGCAAGTGGACTAGCGGCATTCTTCGTCTACCGAAACTCAATTTGGAATTTAGCTAATTACTTTATATTTCCAGGACTAATTCTTTTACCGATTCCAATTGCAATGCTTTTTACTAACCTGTGGACGAACTCTCAGCTATCACGAAATAATCGTTGGATAGTTGCATCTACGTTTTTTTTATTTGGGACACTACTTCATGTCTTAACGACAGCAATTAACTGGAAACACGAAACAAGGTTAAATGCTTTGTCGCTAAGTGAATACTTTGTAGTTCTACCTCTGTTTGCAATTTGCATTTGGGCCACACTGCAGGTGTTCAACTCTAAAACCGCGACAAGCAGCACAAGAATTAATGATTACAGCTTTTCGGCATCATTGAATTCGATATTAATAATCGCCACAGTTTTTTGCAGTCTTGGTGTGGGTCTCGGTTATTCGGTGCGAACTCATGTCCGCGATCTTGTCGATATGCAAATTGGCAGAGACAATAACAACCCAGCCACGCCGACAACTAGTTATGTTTTTAGAGATGCAATGCTTTGGCTGCAACACAACTCAAAACAAGATGATTTAGTCGCAACAAATTTCGTCGCCGGTGAAGAAATCAGAGACTTCTTCACCACTGCGACTTTTCCAAGTTCTAACCTTGCGATTTCAGCAATAAGTAGAAGGCGTGTACTTGTTGAAGGCGACGCTTGGGGAAATGTCGGGCTTGTCTTCACCAACGTGGCTCGA
>JBAXAW010000117.1:0-4819 GCA_037142305.1 Actinomycetota bacterium | reverse complement strand
GTCAATTACATAGAGGCTTATTTCAGCCATTTAGAGCCTCGTCAACACCAAGCCCAAAAGCTTCAATATCTTCCAAAGTCGTATCCCAGGCCGTCATCCAGCGCACCTGCTGGGCCGCAACATCCCAATCCCAGAAAAACGACCAATCTTGAAGAGCAGATCGGGCGGGCTGAGACATCGTTGGATACAGGCTGTTCACCAGCGGAGGCTTTACGAGCCCGAGCGACTTGTGATGTTTTGTGCGCTCATAAAGAGCGAGCGCCATCGCGTTTGCTTGAGCCCCAAGTTGAAAAAATAAACCATCGCGAAATAACTCGATGTACTGCGCCGAGATGAAGCGCATCTTTGAATTTAATTGAGTGATTTGCTTGCGAATGTATTCGACGCGGTCACCAAGATCTGGTTTCAAGAATACGACTGCTTCACCGAACATGACTCCAGCCTTCATCGCACCAAAACTCAAAACATCAACGCCCGCGTCAATTGTGAAACTTCGCAACGCCTCGGGTGTCGCGCCATAGACAGCAGCCGCATTACTCAACCTCGCACCATCCATATGCACGAGCATCTCAAGTTCATGAGCAGTCTCACAAAGTGCACGCACCTCATCGGGCGAATAGACCGTGCCCAGTTCTGTTGACTGAGTGATTGACACAACTGCGGGCTGAGCGTGATGCACATGGCCACGTAAATGTGCGACGCTACGCAAATCTTGCGGTGTCAACTTTCCATCTAGTGACGGTAGATCAATCAATTTTGCGCCAAGGATTTTTTCTGGCGCGCCAGTTTCATCAACTGCAATATGCGACCATGCCGTGCATACGACTGCTTCAGCAGGTTTGAGGATGCAGGCGAGTGCGAGAACGTTTGCACCTGTACCGCCGAAAACAAACTCAGTGCGCACATCAGCATCAAAGAGTTTCGAGAAAGCGTCTTTGGCCTGAACCGTATATTTATCGAGCCCATAGGCGAGCGCGTGCGACTCGTTGGCTCGAACAACAGCAGCCATTACATCTGGATGCACGCCAGCGGCGTTATCAGAAGTAAACAGGCGAGCCGGGGGTTGGTGCGAAATCTTCATTTATTAAGTATGCCTTCAACCAAACATCCGCGATCTTAAAGTGACTATTAACGCATCATGATTAGTTTTGAATTATAATTTCGTCATGACGAAATTAGCTACAACGGGCAAAAGCCGATGTCAGTGGTGTAAGTCGCCTTTTAAGCAACTAGCGAGCGCTGGTAGGCCACGACGTTATTGTTGCCAGTCATGTCGCCAATGGGATTGGGTGGCTCGACAACGCGCCAGCGAATTGCAGCTCAATGAAAATGAGCTGGTAATCGCCCGCAATGAACTAGACCTTCTAAGAGATCAGGTTTACGTGCTCAAGTGTGCGATTACTGATGTGGAGGCAGATCTAAACCCGGATATTGATCCGACAACACGTGACTTTAAGTCTGCACTTAACTGGTTACTTAAAGCTGCTAAACCTTTAGTTGAAGGTCAGATAGATGCGAAGTCGAGCCGTGCCGCTTAGGTGTTTCAATAAGGCGCCAGTTCAATTGGTTTGTAATTCTGCCCATAATGTTAGTTATGTAAAGTTAATATAAGATCAGATTTCACGGCTACTGTGACGCTATGTCTAGCCACAAGTCTCAATCCTCTCAAAAGACTTCGGCGTCGTTACCCAGTGTCGGCTGGCCGAAGGACAAGGTTTTTGAGGCACTCGAAAAAATGCGGATAGACGATATTGCATGGCGCGATGGCCGTGCATTCAGTCTCGCCTACCACGCAAGTGCTGAGGCGTTAAGCGTCGCCGAGGAGGCTTACAGACGCTTTAGTGGCGAGAATGCGCTTAACACTGACGCGTTTCCAAGTTTGCGCAAGATCCAGGCTGATGTTGTGGCGATGGCCGGTAGGTGGCTTGGCGCAACTAGTGAGTCGGCTGGGTTTATGACATCTGGGGGCACCGAGAGCATCCTGATGGCAGTTAAGGCTGCCCGCGATCGGTTACGTGCTGAGCGGAACATTAAAGAACCAAACATTGTTTTGCCATCCTCTGCCCACGCTGCTTTCGACAAGGCTTGCGCTTACTTCGAAGTTGAGTCGAGACGTGTTGACGTCAAGGATGACTGGCGCGCCGACGTTGACGCAATGCGATCGCAGATCAATCAAAATACCGTACTGATCGTCGCTTCGGCTCCGCAATATCCTCAAGGCGTTGTCGACGATGTAACAGGTATCGCTGCACTTGCAATCGAGGCAGACATTAACTGTCATGTTGATGCTTGCATGGGCGGGGTAACGCTCGCCTATCTTGCTCAACTCGGAGAGGTCTTGCCACCGTGGAGTCTGCAAGTGCCGGGCGTAAGTTCGATTTCTGTCGACCTACACAAATTTGGCTACACATCCAAAGGTGCGTCAGTGATTATGTATGCGTCGAAATATTTAAGATCGTTCCAGGGTTTTGTGACAGATAACTGGCTAGGTGGTTTATACGCCTCATCTGGTGCCCTGGGCACAAAGTCCGGTGGTTCAATGGCGAGTGCTTGGGCAGTAATGCATCATCTAGGAGACGACGGCTACCTTCGGCTTACCCGTCATGCACGAGAAGCAACTTTGAAACTCGCAGCTGCGATCAACTCGAGCGAAAATTATGTCTTGCGCGCGCAACCCGAAACGACACTGATCTGTTTTGGTGCGAAAGAACCTGACGTTTTAAACGTGTTCGCTGTCGCTGATGAACTTAAGCAACGTGGTTGGTACATCGATCGCCAAACTCCACCTGATTCGCTGCACTGTACTGTCAATGCGATCCATCACGACAAAATCGAACTGTTCGTAAAAGATCTCGAACTAGCTACTTCTACAGTCTTGGAAAATAAAAAAACCGGTGACCGCGGCAGCTACGGAACAATTAACTAAGTTCTTTTTGAATGCGAATAGTTTGAGTTGCGAGGTGATTCATTTCGTCGGTTGTTAGCGCTGCAGCGATTGCTCGAGCCATCGCATTATTGGTAGTGACTTCAGCGGCCTTGCGCTGTGCAATATAACCAGAGAAGTCAGGGTATGGCGGGGCCCAGCCGTGCATCTTTGCAGTGGCTTCATTGTTTTCACCCGCAAGCGTTGCCTGCATCCCAGATAAACCGTGCGACACCAACGCAGCAATGTGATAGCAACCGCGAAGTTCGCGCAACAAATTTATTAACCGGTAAGCCAATGCTTGCTGATCAGTTGGTAACGGCTCTGCTCTAACCGCTGCGAACAATGACAGACCCGCCCCATCAATACTCTTGACTAACTTTTCGGCTGGTGCAATAAATTTTTCAAGTTCCAAAACATTTGATAAATGCTTCCGTCCCCAATCATCACAGCACTGCATAAAACGCTTCCCTGCTGCACGAGCACCTTCAACTGCGATGCCACGATTCCAAAGTTTTTCTGTGAGTGCGCGATCAAAAAACATAAACGCGGCATGCACAACATCCGCGTCAACGTCACCTAAGACTCCACCTCGACCAGCGAAATAGAAGGCAAAACTGCTCGAGTACCCTGCCGCTAAACCAGCAGCATTTGTTTCTGGGTCGAGCATGTACTGCGCACCAACTGATCCAATTATCGGTGCGATGACTGAAGCGACTTCGAACTCATTCAGTATTGTCATATACCAAAACATAGTACGATCTTGAGTGCCAATACTTTCGTACGGGAGAGTACCTACACAACCAGTGCAGGTACACCGAAGGAGCAACCACCCCGGAACCTCTCAGGTAAACGGACCGTTCAAAAGTGGCGACACTGGAAATTGAGATTCGGTTTCGACCAAATCTCGACCGAAGGGGAAACTGATTGAGCGATCTGTCAGGAAGCTCTCAGGTGCCTAAACAGTTGGGGTGCGTAATTTCGCACACCCAAAACGAGGCAACAAATGAGAAAATCACTTGACGAATTAATTGCAAAAGATGAGTTCATCTCACGACACATTGGTGTTGACGATTTCGCACGAGACACAATGCTTCGCAGCATTGGTGCAACAGACCTAGAAAATTTTATAGAGCGGACTGTCCCAGCATCAATTCGTCGCGATCAACTGTTAAGCCTTGGCGAGCCGATGCTAGAAACAGACGTCTTAACACAACTGCGAGAAATCGCTAACAAAAATATTGTCCGTACAAGTCTGATCGGCATGGGTTATTACAACACGATCACCCCGCCGGTTATTGCTCGCAACGTATTAGAGAATCCTGCTTGGTATACGTCATACACGCCATATCAACCAGAAATCAGTCAAGGTCGCCTTGAAGCGCTACTCAATTTTCAGACAATGATCACCGAGATTACTGGTTTCGATATCGCAAATGCTTCCCTACTTGACGAAGCGACTGCCGCCGCCGAGGCAATGACGATCGCGCTTCGATCTAGCAAATCTGAATCAAAAGTATTCGCGGTCGATGCCGACACACACCCACAAATCATTGCAGTGCTCAGAACCAGAGCATTACCAATTGGTTTAACTATCAGTGTCGTTTCACTCAGTGAGATGATGTCAACAACTTGCTTCGGTGCACTTATTTCTTGGCCAGGGTCATCTGGGTCAATCTCCTCTGCAGAGCTGATCAAGAATATTTCTAACGCAGTTCACTCACAAGGAGGATTGACAATTGCTGTTTGCGATCTTCTCGCATGTATCTTGCTGACCGCACCTGCGACTTTGGGATTTGACATCGCGGTGGGTTCGGCACAGCGATTTGGGATGCCGATGGGTGGTGGCGGGCCACATGCCGCATTCTTGGCAACCAGCGAATCTCATGCTCGGGC
>JBAXAW010000116.1:0-4949 GCA_037142305.1 Actinomycetota bacterium | reverse complement strand
ACGAAAGATTTTTCAGAACGAACCCCTGCCGGCAATTAAGCGAGCACTCTCAGCGGGCATCCCCGAAGCAGTGGAAGAACTCGGACAGATCGTCGAAGACGCTGCGAAAAATGGCAAAAGGTCATTGGCCTTCGTCACTGGCGTTCCGGGTTCTGGTAAAACTCTTGCCGGTCTGACATTGGTTTATGAGCGAGTTAAGAAAATGTCGAATGCGACTTTTCTTTCGGGCAACGGCCCACTTGTAGAAGTTCTCCAAGACGCATTAAAGAGTCGAGTCTTCGTGCGTGATTTGCACGCGTATATCAAGTCCTACGGATTGACCGAAAAAGTTCCGAGTGATCATGTAGTTGTTTTCGATGAGGCACAACGAGCTTGGGATGCTGGTTACATGTTTAGCAAGAAGCAGGTCAATCGAAGTGAGCCGGATCTACTGATAGATATTGGCGAAAAAATTCCTGATTGGTCAGCGCTTGTCGGTCTCGTTGGTGAAGGTCAAGAAATTCATGCTGGTGAAGAAGCAGGAATTGCCCAATGGAATGATGCAGTGCAACCGAGTGCAGGTCGAAAAACATGGGAAGTTCATTGTTCTGAACGACTTAAGTCTCAGTTTTCGAATGTGACGGTAAAAACCTATAAGCATTTAGATTTGACTATTAGTCTTCGTTCGCATCGTGCTGATTCGTTGCATGAGTGGGTTGTTGCGCTTTTAGCAGGGCAAATCTCAGAAGCTGCGCGACTTGCCAACAAAATTCAAGCCCAGATGTTTCCGATGTATCTAACACGAAATCTTGATGATGCAAAGCAATATTTAGAGGACCGTTATGAAGGTGATATCCAGGCACGTTACGGAATCATCGCGTCATCTAAGAGTCACAAACTTCTCGAAAAGTATGGCGTTCATTCAGACTTTATGGCGACAAAAAATGTTCGAATTGCCAAATGGTTTAATGAACCCAAGGGTCACCCACGATCGTGCTGCGAACTCAAAGACGTTGTTACAGAATTCGGTTGCCAAGGTCTTGAACTCGATTTCCCATTAATCGCATGGTCTGATGACATGAAGTGGCAAAGCAAATCGTGGCAATTCGCAAAGTTTAATCCAAAGTACAAACTCGAAGACCCAGAACAAATCAGACGGAACGCATATCGAGTTCTTCTAACTCGCGGGCGAGACGGATTTGTTATTTTCGTGCCGCCAGAAGCGTCAATGGACGAAACCGAACACACCCTGTTAGCCAGCGGAATCGAAGTTCTTCCATCAGCTGTTCAGCAAGTTGCCGCGTCGGCATAGCTTCGGGGTTTGCGCGGGGGCTGAGGTGCGCCGTGGGGTTAATCCTCTGAGAGTTTGTATTCGCTGCCGCATTGTGGGCATTCGGTAGTTTGTTCGCCGTAGAAGAAAATAGGGATACCGCATCCGTCGCAGATTTCGCCATCGATGATTTCGTCACGATCCATAACCAGACCTTAGCCAGTTGGTGTGGCGCAGTTTTGTTGTCTAAAGCGACACGCCTCTAACGAAACTATTCGGCAGTGGGGCGGTCGTGCAACAACACTGGTGGCGTCGACTTTTTGCGCCGAGCACCAATGTTGAGCGCCTCGACGAAGACCGAAAACGCCATGCTGCCGTAGATATAGCCCTTCGGAATCTTCTGTCCGAAACCTTCGGCGATCAGCGTCGTGCCGATCAACAACAAGAAGGCGAGTGCCAACACCTTCACCGACGGGTGACGATTGACGAACTGATATATCGGGCCCGACGCCACGAGCATCACGCCAACGGCGGCAGCGATCGCGATCATCATCACCGGCACATGAGGCGTCATGCCAACTGCGGTGATCACCGAGTCGATCGAAAACACCATGTCGAGAAGCAACACCTGGGCTATGACTGCCCCTAATGTTGGCGCGGTGCGAGACGACGCGTGTTCGACCTCGCCCTCGAGTTTGTGGTGAATCTCTTTGGTGGCCTTATATATAAGGAATACTCCGCCGGCAAGCAGGATCAACTCTTTGCCGCTGAACCCCAGATCGCCGATCGTGAATAACTCTTTTTTGAGGCTGATCACCCAACCGACAGCCAACAACAACAACAGTCGCATGCCGCCTGCAGCCAACAGACCGATGCGTCGTGCTTTGCCTTGCTGATCGGCAGGCAATTTAGAAGCGAGGATTGAAATAAATATTACGTTGTCAACGCCGAGCACAATCTCGAGGGCAAGAAGTGCGGCCAGTGCCGACCATGCATCAGGATCAGATAACCAAGTCGTGCCTGCAGTCTATTTCCTACGGTTAGCGCCACTAGCCTCAAAATCCTTGACAAACAAAATTATTTTAGTTTCAGGAAGCCTTCGCAAGGATTCGTTCACAACTGCCGTCTGTCGCGCACTTGTTAAAGAGATGAACGAGACTCGTGAAGGCTCTGGCGGCAATTTCGCTGAGTTTGTCTTGCGTGACTATGTTCGTGAATTGCCGATTTATGACGGCGATCTAGATATAAATACAGATACTGAGACCCCACCTGCTGCTGTTGTCAAAATGCGTCGCGAACTGAGCGAGGCCCATGCAATCATCATCGGCACACCCGAATATAACTACAACATCCCAGGTGGATTAAAAAATTTCATCGATTGGGCGTCGCGGCCATTCGCCAAGCATTCTTTAATTGGTCGTCGCGTCGGTGTGTTCGGTTGTTCACCGGGCGACCGAGGTGGCAAAGCCGCAGTCGAGTATCTGCGAAACATTGTGCCGTTGCTTGGTGCAACGCTCGTTGGGCAAGAGTTGCTGTTTGCGAAAATAAATTCTTTGATCTCGCCAGACGGCAACGTCGACACAAGCGTGATGACACCCCTGACCGAAATGGCCAACGAACTCGCCGCGGTAATTAACTAATTGAGCTAATTCGACTAAATCAGCTAATTCGTAGTCACGACACCAGACCATCGCGCGACTTCGGCTGCGATATCAAGTGGGGCAACAATGGCGTCGGTCGCATATGTGCCCCAATGCGATTCGGGCACCATCCACATGATTTCAAACTCAATAGTGTCGGGGTCATGCCCATAGAGACTCTTTGAAACACCATGATCACTTTCGCCTTTCAGCGCGCCGGCTGTTGCCAACTTTGTTCGAATAGCGGCGAGTTCATCAATCGTGTCTACCTGCCAGGCAAGGTGATACAAACCGGTGCCTTGTGACTTGCCAGTTGCGCCGATGCTGAAGAGCCCGAGATCGTGATGATTTGTTGAGCCGCTTGCTCGAATAAATATGGCGCTAGCACCACCAACTTCTTGCACGATTGAAAAACCAAGTACGTCTCGATAGAACGCGGCACTCTGTCGCGCATCAGTTACATAAAGAACTGCATGATTTAACCCGCGAATACCTGACACGACTCAAAGTGTAGATAGGTCGTGCGTGCATTGCGCAACGCAGTTAGTCGAGACCCATACCAAGTGGAATATCTTCGTAGTCGACAGTCCACAGTCGCCCCGAAACAACTGAGTCGGCTTCGTAACATCGCCAACCAAGTCGTCGCTGAACTTGCGGATCAAGATCTTTGACAATCTCCCATGGCGTTGCAACAGGCAATGCTTCTTCTGGTGTCAGCCAACCAACCACATGAGACACATGCATTCCGAGTCGCCAATCATTTGCCGACACATTTGATCCACCACCATGTAATGCTCGCCCCGCATACAACAACCCACTGCCGGCTTGCATTTCGGCTTGAACAATTTTTCCTTCAAATGATCGATCGTTGAAGTCGCTCCATGCATGACTGCCAGGAACAACATTAGTCGCACCGTTTTCGCGCGTGAATGGCCCGAGTGCAATCATCCAACTCACTGTTACTTCTGGTGCTTGCGGCGTTTCAAAAAACGGCCAGTTGTTGACATCGCGATGCAAAACTTGGGCTTGTTCTCCCGGGCCGATAACCATCATTTGTGCCGAGTTGAGCCACCAGTCAACTGCGTTCGGCAAAAGCAAGTGATCGCTGATTTGTGCCATTGTCGTGTTTGTTAAAACATCAATGAACGACTTGCTTCGCCATGCGAGTCTTCCAAATCGTTTGGTTCGTGTGCCCCAGAACTTTTCAACAATCGGATCACCACTTCGCGTGCCGATATTGGCTTTGTCGATTATCTCGTCTAGGTCGGTGCGCAATCGAGCGACTAAATCTGAGTCGAGTAGGTCTCTCACAATCACCGCACCATCGCGATGAAACACTTCTAAAATCTCGTTAACCGTCGCCGTGCCATCAACTGTGACAAGTTGATTCACCTACACAGCCTATGAGTCGCCATCGTTTGATCCCCGCCAGACAGTTAATTAAATACCTGAGAATCTTGAGATCAAGTTCACCGACCTCAATGTGGTGCGTAAAATTTTAGTCGGCTAACGTTCGGGGCAGGCAATATCACAACAGAACAAATGGGGGATAAGCACATGAAATACGAATTTTCGTACGGTGATCCGATCAGCGAAGAAGATGCTCTTGCCAAACTTCGAGAGATGGGATTACACGCATTCGCCTTTGACGTAAATACTGAAACCGATGAGCCTCTTCACTGGCACGAGTTCGAAGGTGCAACATGGATCATTTCGGGCTCGGGCTCATTCGCCGATGAAACAGGCGCGGTCACCCATGTGAAGGCTGGTTGCCATTCTCGTTTTCCGGCGGGATGGTTACATCAAGACCTCGCAGGTACAAAAGTTCGAGTAGCCATTGGGACAAATCTTCCATACGAAAAGTGGACTCACCCGATAAATAAAGAGCCAAGTACTCGCCCTGCCGAATTGGTTAGTTGACCGAAATATTTGTAGGGCGCAAGAAAAATAGAGAAAAAGATAAATATTTGCTCTGAGAGCGTGTCACACAGTTGAAGTATCATCCGTTTGATGAGTCTTCAAGTTGAGTATGTCAGTCGGCTTACTGACGTGCTTCAACC
>JBAXAW010000115.1:0-4952 GCA_037142305.1 Actinomycetota bacterium | reverse complement strand
TCTTGATATTTAACATCTGGAGTCAACCCAACTGCGGTTAGTTGAGCGCGAGCATCGGCCTCGGTCAGGCCCTCAACTTGTGGCATCGTAACTTTTGTTCCACCTTTTGAGATAAAGACAATTATTGGCGAACCAAAAGCTATCGGTTCACCAATTGCTGGTTCGGTTCGAATTACTCGTCCTTTTTCTACTGTCGCATTTGCTTCTTCAGCGAGTGTGACGATGAAGTTATAAGGCGCACTCTGCAAAAATTGCAAGGCTGCAGTTGATACTTGACCTTGAATATTCGGCACCGTTGCTTGTCCGATTCCACCTGAGACAACTACGGCAATTGTTGAGCCCGATCGCACTTGAGTGTCAACTTTTGGATCTTGACCAATGATTTGATTCTCTGGAATTTTCGGATCATTGCGCACTTCTGCAATGGCAAGTTGCAAACCGAGTGGCGCCAACAAACCAGTCGCTTCTTTCACTGTTAAACCTCGCACAAGCGGCACAACAACTGGGGCACCCGTTGGGTTATAAGTAATTATGATCGTGTCACCATTTCGAGCCAGCACACTCGGCTTTGGATCCTGCAAATAAACAATGTCGTTACCGACGCCATCTTTTGCTTCAGCCAGTGGGACTGGTGTGAAGCCAAGTTTCAGCAGTTTTTCGCTTGCATCTTTGACAGTGAGATTGCGAACATCAGGAACAGTAATCGAAGCATTTGAAGAATTACCTGAAATTGTTTGATACAAAAATAAGCCACCGACAAGCAAAACTATTGCCGCAAAAAAGGATCCAAACACAAAGCCAGCAGTGCGCCGCGGAGCAAAATCGTCATATGGAGGATAATTTGCGGCACGAGTTCGAGTCATCGTTGCTTGTTTTCGTGGGGCAGTTGCGGCGATCTGTGAAGTTGGTTGATCTTGTTTGGCGATAACCGTGGTTGCATTCGGGTCATTCTGCGTAATTGGAAGCACCTGAGTTACTGAATCGCTTGGCGTTGCGACGACGCGATTAGTCATCGCCACAACTGGCAGGCCATCAACAAAGCGACGGAGATCGTCTCGAACTTCTCCAGCAGTTGCATATCGGTCGTCAGGAGACTTGGCCATGCATTTGGCAACGATCGCAGTCAAACCTGCGGGTATTGATTTATTGCGTTGATCAAGCGGCATCGGATTTTCATGGACTTGTTTGTAGGCAATTGCTACCGCGTTTTCGCCAGTGAACGGCACAGTGCCTGCGAGCATTTCGTACATCACAATTCCAAGTGAATAAATATCGCTACGTTGATCAGTCGGTGCACCCTGTGCTTGTTCTGGCGAAAAATAAGTTGCAGTTCCCATCACTGCGCCAGTTTGAGTGAGGTTTTGTTCAATGCCAGCACCGAGTGCACGCGCAATTCCGAAATCGGCGACCTTTACCTGGCCAGTTGTGCTGATGAGGATATTGCCCGGTTTGACATCACGATGAATCACACCGTTTTGATGCGCCGAGTCAAGTGCCAGAGCGACTTCACTAATAACATCACAAACTTGCACTGGGGTGAATGTGTTGCTTTGCCGAATTATGTCGGCGAGTGTGCGACCATCAACAAACTCCATGGCGATGTAGTAAGTATTGTTAACGCGGCCCCAGTCATAGACGCCAACAATGTTTGGGTGATTGAGTCCAGCGGCTGATTGGGCTTCGCGGCGAAATCGCTCAACGAAGGCCGGGTCAACGGCAAACTCAGCAAAAAGTACCTTTATCGCGACTGTTCGGTCTAATAAAATATCGCGGGCTTGAAAAATTTCAGCCATTCCCCCGCGACCTACACGGCGACCGATTTCATAGCGGTCGTTGACAATCGCACGTTTTGTTTCGTTCATGAGTTAGCTACCGTCAACAACTTCACGAATTTGATTTACATATTTCTGGGCATCTGTTGGCGAAGAAAAATCTAGTCTAGCAACAATTTCCGAATCTAGCGCCAAATTCAGATCAGATCGTATGAGAGTGCTATCGGCTTCAATGGTTGGATTAAACCAGAGAAACTCTTTGCCTTGATAAATCAACACGCGCGCTGCTGGCGTTTCGTCTTCGTAAGCTACGAAGTATCCACCGCGAGCGTAAGAAGTTGTAACAACTGAAGCAACTATGGCAACAGCAGCAATCACAACCGAAATAATCAATTTGCGAACAGACAAATTAGTTTCAGGTTTTGAAAGCGTCGAGTCGACTGGCTTGCTGACTACTTTGTTGTCTTTGTCTAACACATCAACAATAATTACGGTGGTGTTGTCTCGGCCGCCATTTTTGTTGGCCATTGCGACGAGATAACCAGCAGTTTGCTGAGGGTCAGAATTTAGTTTTAAACAAGTTTCAATATCGATATCCGAAACTTCGTCAACTAAACCATCACTACATAAAAGATATCTATCGCCTGCAATAAGTGGAAGAGTCCACGTGTCTACTCCGACTGTTGGCTCAATACCCAGTGCGCGCGTGACGATGTTTCGTCGGGCATGAGTTCGCGCCTCGTCACGAGTTATTAAACCTTCACTGACTAACTCTTGTACGTAAGAGTGGTCAACACTTACTTGTCTAAATTCGCCAGCCCTCAATAAGTACGTGCGAGAATCACCGATATTTGCAATGGTTACAGACTTAGATTCATTTTCAGATTTGGATTTATTGGTCGGAGTTATCGCTAAGGCAGTAAGCGTGGTGCCCATACCTCTTTGATCTGTTTGTCCGTTTGCCGCCTGAAATATTTTTTCGTTGACTTCTTTGATGATTGAATTGAGTTGTTGTGCATCGGCAATGCCACTGGACTGCGCGGCACCAAGAAATTTAATTGCCATTGCGCTCGCTACTTCGCCCGCATTATGTCCACCCATACCGTCGGCTACTACGAACAGACCTTCTCGTGCCAACATCGCATCCTCGTTTTGCAAACGCAGAACTCCGGTGTCGCTCAATGCACCCCAACGAATGAAGATTGTCACTTTACGAGGCTACAAATCGCGCGGTAGATGTGCCGAATGTGAGTTCGTCTCCATCAGCAAGCAATTTTTCCTTTGAAATTTTTATGCCGTTTACTTTTACCCCATTCGTGCTGCCCAGATCAACTACCAGCCAGCCAGTTAAGTCGTGTTGAAGTTGGGCGTGCACGCGGCTGACATTGCTATCGGCAAAGACGACCGAACAACTTTCATGTCTGCCAATTTTGACTGAGTCTCCTGTTAATTCAAATCTCTGCCCAGTCGCTAAAACTAATACAGCGTTGACGGCCAGTGCCTTAGGCGTGACTGTTGGCGTGGTTGGTTCGGATTGCACCGCTAATTCTTGAACAATTGGCGGTTTAGTCTCAACGGGTGGATTTTCGACGACTTGTTGCGTGCTTGCTTTAACCCTAAATGTGCCGCTTTTAATTGTGTCGTCAGCTCGCAAAGCAACATAAATCGGATCTTCAAGCTGGTAACCACTTTGTTTGCAATGTTTTGTCGCAGCATCAATTAATTCGCGAACAAGATGTTGCTCAACATCTGCAAATGCCACCAGATCATCACTATGTAAACAAATCTCGTATGTGCTCGAAAGTGAGCCCTTAGTGGCCGATAGATCAAGTAAGCCAATTAGTTGCCTGCCGAGAGAAATTGGTCTGATCGAAGTGGCGTAAGCACGCGCAAACATGCTTTAATTCTACGCCTGTAAACAAGCCATAACTGTTAGCGTCAGTAGTTCATTCGGGCGAGTGGCGAAATGGCAGACGCGCTGGCTTCAGGTGCCAGTGTTCGTAAGGACGTGGGGGTTCAAGTCCCCCCTCGCTCACAAAATTGGTTAATGAACCTTGCAGTACTGATCGTTGTTAATTTTCCGTCCCCATCGACCGGTGATTAATTTAACTTCCGAAGGTTTTACATTTGCAGGACGTGTGGCTGATTCAAAATGGAAAAGACGAGCATTCGGCGTCCAAATTATGCGGTAGCCATGCTCTAAGAACTTGAACGCGATATCACAGTCATTAAACGCCAATGGAAATATTTCACTCATTCCACCGACTTCAAAATAGGCGTCTCGCTTGATCAGTGCACAAGCTCCAGTTACACCGCTAACTTCGCGCGCCAATTTAAGCATTCTGAAATGTCCGAATACATTACTTGAGAGACCAGCGCAAAAATTATGTAATGAGTGCGTATTTGAATGCCCCGCACTTTGTATTCGGCCATCTTCAAAAAGTAGCAGTGGCCCAACCATCGCCACATCTTCTTCAGTTATGTGACCAACCATCGTCTCAAGCCAATCTGGGCTGATAATTTCGGTATCGTCATTTAAAAACAAAATTAGTGGCGCGTCACTATTAACTACTCCGATATTGCATTTATCAGAAAAATTAAATGGCTTGTCATAGTCAATAATTTTTAAGCGATTTGGGCACACGGTTTTGAGATCAGTTATCACTTGTTGTGGTGTTCCCTTGTCGACGACGACGATGATTTCAAAGTTCGTGTAGGTCGATCTTCGCTCAACGCTTTCAACCGCGTTGACTACTAAGCATGTGTCTACTCCAAAGATAGATTTTCTTGTTCCACAGGTTGGAATTATTATGCTGACCTTTGGGTGCTCTTTTAGTTGACGCTTCACTGTGACTAGAGAGAGCGTTGGATCAAATTTCACCTCGGCGGCGATTTTTCGTCGCTTGAGGTGCTCGTCAACCGCTTTGGCGGCAGCAGTGTAGGCGTACAATTTAGCGTTATTTGCCGTTGCCGTTGAACCAGGGACGGCCCTCCAGTGATACAAAACTTTTGGAATATGCACAATATATTTAGTGCGTTCGGTGACTCGCAGAAACAAATCGTAATCTTGTGCACCATCAAAACCAGATCGAAATCGGCCCACTTCGTTGAGCAGAGATGTTCGTATTACTGATAAATGTGAGCAATAATTTTGCGCTAGAAACCGTTCTGGTGACCAAT
>JBAXAW010000114.1:0-5003 GCA_037142305.1 Actinomycetota bacterium | reverse complement strand
ATTTTTTGCGCGTCGTCTTTGAGTAGTTCGCTGAAGTGAGATAGCCAGCCGACAGTTCGTGGGATTGCGAATAACACAGTGAACATCTCAATCGGGAAGCCAAGTGCTTGATAGATCAAACCAGAATAGAAGTCGACATTTGGGTACAACTTGCGTGATATGAAATAATCATCGCTGAGAGCAACATCCTCAAGTTTGAGCGCGATGTCAAGTAGTGGATTTTTGCCGGTCACATCGAACACGTCATACGCGGCTTTTTTGATAATCGCCGCGCGTGGATCGTAATTTTTGTAAACGCGGTGTCCGAAACCCTGCAGTTTTCCGTGCCCAGCTTTCACAGATTTTACGAAGGCTTCGATATTGTCGATACTTCCAATTTCGGTGAGCATATTGATCGCGGCTTCATTAGCCCCACCGTGAAGCGGTCCATAGAGTGCAGACGATGCAGCCGACATCGCACTGTAAGGGTCGGCGTGTGAAGATGCGACAACTCGCATGGCCGTTGTTCCACAATTTTGTTCGTGGTCGGCGTGCAACATAAAAAGTAGATCCATTGCTTTTGTGAGTCGCGGGTCAACTGTGTGATCGTCACCAAGTCTGAACATCATGTTCAAGAAGTTTTCTGGGTAACTCATTGAGTTATTAGGTGAGACGAATGGCAAACCCGAACTAAATCGATAACACATTGCCGCGAGTGTTGGCACTTTGGCAATTAAACGCAAGATCTGTTTTTCAAGTGAAGCAGGGTTAAAAATTTCTTTTGATTCAGGATAAAAAGTTCCGAGAGCGGCAACAGCAGACACAAACATGCCCATTGGGTGTGCGTCGTAGTGAAAGCCGTCGACAAAACGTTTGCGCATATTCTCGTGAATCATCGTGTGATGAATGACGTCGTAATTCCATTTTTCAAGTTCCGTGGGCGTTGGTAGTTCACCGTTCAACAGCAAGTACGCAACTTCGAGATATGTCGATTTTTCGGCTAATTGCTCTATTGGATATCCGCGATAACGCAAGATTCCGGCTTCGCCATCGATGTACGTGATTGAAGATTCACATGCAGCAGTTGACAAAAACGCTGGGTCGTACATTCGCAGATCAGGGTCAAGTTCGCGCAATGCACTCGATGGAAAAACGCCGTCTCGTAGTGGAACCGTAACTTTTTTACCAGTCCGGTCATCAGTAATGGTGATTGTTTCAGCCACAGTGGTGTCCTTTTTATGTTGTGGGAGCTTCCAGTCCCTATATCAATCTAGCCGTACGGCTGGTTATAGAGGTGTGTTGTCGTGTTTGCGAGTCTGGAGTTTTTCGCGCTTGTCGCTGAGCATCGCAAATGCTGCGGCAATCTCACGGCGCGTATCCGCTGGATCAATAACACTGTCTACATATCCACGCTCAGCAGCAACATATGGATTCAATAATCGCTCAACATAATCTTTTTCGAACTCTTCACGTTCTTGCGGTGTTGCACGGCGTTGAAGAATCGCAGCGGCCTGACCTGCGCCCATAACTGCGAGTTCAGCAGTCGGCCATGCCATACACATATCGTTGCCCATTTTTTTTGAGTCCATAACGATGTAAGCGCCACCATAACTCTTGCGCAGAATCACGCAGACGCGGGGCACGGTTGCTCGACCATATGCGAAAACTAATTGCGCACCGTGGCGGATCATTCCGCGCCACTCAAGATCTTTGCCAGGATAAAAACCAGGCGTGTCAACAAGAGTCAGAATCGGAATATTAAAAGCGTCGCAGAACGAAACAAAACGAGCGGCTTTTTGCGAAGCAGGAATGTCAAGTGTGCCAGCCAAGTTTGTTGGCTGATTGGCGACCACTCCGATGCTTTGCCCGGAGATAGTAATTAGGCAAGTGACAATGTTCGCAGCCCATCGAGCACGAAGTTCGAGTAAATAGCCATCATCGGCAATGGCTTGAATGACTTGTTTGACGTCGTAACTGCCCGTTGATGAATCTGGGATTAGTCGCCCAGCTTCGGGGGTTAGCCGATCAACCGAGTCTGAGGTCATGGTTGCTCGAGCAATCTCGTCGACGTTGTCAGGCAAAAAAGAAAGTACATGCTCAACTTCGGCGATTGCTGATTCGCGATCTGCAACGACAAGATGTGCGACGCCACTTTGTTTTGCATGAATATCTGCACCGCCGAGTTCGTCGTTATTGATTTTTATTCCGGTGAACTCGGCGACCATCGTTGGCCCGCTAACAAAGGCATATGAATCGCTAGTCATAATTACGATGTCGCTCAGGCCAATTAATAACGCGGGACCAGATACAGCAGGGCCAGTCACAACAGTAATGATCGGCACGTAACCAGAACATTTAGCAATTGCTTTTGCCGCTTGACCCCAGCCGTGTAACGCTGCGACGCCTTCAACGATGTCTGCGCCTGAACTGCCGATCGTCATTACGAGAGGCAAACTTTTTTCGCGCGCAGTGTCTGCCGCGTGGGCGATAACGCCTGATGCCTCTGCGGAAAGCGCGCCGCGACGCACCGACTCATCCACATCAACCCAAACTGCCCGACGACCAATTGTTTCAAGCCAGCGAACCTCTGCAGCCGCGGCACCTTTAACCGCGCGCTGGAGATGAACCGTCATAATGCTTAAGGTTACTTAAGAAGAACGTTTGAGAGGGAATGCACCCTTGCCGGTGTGAACACCTGGTTGCTGGTCGTTAGTTTTTTCAATTACTTCTCGGATAACAGTGCCGACTGCTTGGGTGGCTTTGCTCGCTAAAGGTCGTGTTCGTTGCACCCAGCCAACAACACGACGGGGGAGCTCGGGAACTTGAATTCGTTTGAACTCTCCCGTAAGCCAATCTGGGGCGGCTGTTGCAGGCACGATGGCGGCACCAAAACCTTCAAATGCAAGTGAAGTCAAAAGTCGAACGCCGTCGATTTCGGCTTGCGTTTTTAAGACAAGGCGATGTGACCCTGCTGCCTTATCCAAAATGCGTCGCAGGGCCGTATTTTTTGGAGGCAGTAGTAATGGCTTTGTTGCGAGCTCAGTAATTGAGATTTTGTCGAGGGTTGACCATTCATGTTTGTTGTCGACAAGCAACATCAAATCTTCAGCGAATAATGCGATTGATTCAAGATTGTCGTGCTCAACTGGTAAGTGCACAATGCATGCGTCAAGTGAGCCATCGATCAAACGGGGGAGCAAACTTGAAGTGCTTCCTTCGGAAATTGTGATATGGATATTTGGAAATCTTTGTGCAATCGTTGGCAAAAGGCGGGGCATCAACCATCGTCCGGTGGTGCCGATGCAACCCAGTCGAGTTTCTCCAGCGATATCTTTTTCATTTGATTCAACTGCGGCGGCGATGTCTTGAATTTGTATAAAAACTTGTCGCGCGTGATTGACGACTGGTTGCCCATGTTGTCTGAGGCGGCCAGTTGAGCGCTCAACCAAAATTGTTGCGCGCTCATTTTCTAGTCTTGAAATGTGTGCCGAAATATTGCTTTGGACCGTGGACAATGCTCGAGCCGCTCCAGAGAATGACCCATTTTCGGCAATTGACACTAAAACCTGAAGTTGGCGCAGTTCCATATCTCTAAAAATGATAGGGGATATCTTGTCGTTCGCCTTGAGATATAGGGGTGATTTGTAGCATAATTAATTCATAGCGAAAGAGCCTCCCCCAGGCTCTTTCGCATTATTGCTAAGGCAGCTCCCCCAGTTGCCTTAGCAAAAAGGTTGAGAGGTCCCGCCATTGCGCGGGACCTTTCCCGTTTACACGAACTATTTTCAGTAAGTGGTTGTGAAATCCGATGTTGGTGTATCCCAAGAATACAATCCTTAGGTGATATTTTCACATAAAAAATCTAATTCAGTCGCAATTGGGCTAGGAGTTGGACTTTGTGCTTTGATGCTCACACTGTTCATGGGTTCACAAAATTCTGGACAGAACTTTATTCCAGAGCAAAATCTTGGGGTTCAATATCGTGAAACCTGGACCCAAAATCATTCAAAGGCAATTGGAGTGAGCAAGTTCTTTGGAGTGCCAATTTGGGATAATGCTCAGGGCATTGGCAGCCGAATGCCAAATTTGATTACCCAACCAACTCAGTCCCCAGTTGTCTTTCTTGGTGGAAAATTACCAGTTGAGTACATTGTATTTTTGCGCAATCTGTTTGCAATGCTTTCTGCTTTAGTTGTTCTCAATCTAACAGTCTTGTCTTGGTCTGATCGGCGGATTCATCGTCGGTTAATATTTATGGACGTCGCACTTCTTGGTCCATATTTCTTGTTTACAACACAACTCGATTGGTTTGTAATCGCAGATCAGTACTGGGGCGGTTGCTTAATTATTGCAGGTCTATTGCACAAAAGGTGGTATCAAACTTCCGGTGGTATTAATAGTTCATCGTATTCGTCAACTATTTTGTATGCATTTGTTTTTGGATTGAGCAGTCTAATGATTGGTCAAGTTATGTACATTCCTTTTGTGGTAATTGCTGGGGCAAGTTACTTTGCACTTAACTTTTCGAATCTAAAGAAAATATTTGGCCTAACGGCGTTGGTACTAATTTCGTTACTTATCCTGGTGTTAAGTCTGCCTAATTTGTTAGAGCTTGCCGCTCAGGTTTGGAGCGCCAAGAGTATTGCTCACAGTTCGCAACCCTCAATTTTTGACGTCTTTGTACCGGGGCGACTTAGGGTCTATAGATTTCAACCGCTAGTTGCTTTTGTGTCGGGAAGCTTTCAACCCCTGCTTAGTCTTATCAACGACGCAGGTCCGAGATCTGACTTTTTGAGCCTTCTTTTTTTGCCATTCATCGCACAAAGTTTCAAAAACACAAGAAAGTTGAACTCACCACAAAGTCGAATGTTGAAGCAGAGTGTTCTGGCACTAGGTCTTATCTTTCTCAATTTGACATTCTCGGGAAGTCTAGCTAGGTCGGGATTGCCAATAATTTCGACCCTGTTTGATTTGCACGTGTGGGAACTCTCACATTTTTTTTTACTCTTGGTTATTGTTCTTGT
>JBAXAW010000113.1:0-5041 GCA_037142305.1 Actinomycetota bacterium | reverse complement strand
GCTTCAATTGCAAAGATGAATCCATTAACTGAATGATCGGGCAGTTTCATCGCCTCGGCCATTCGACGAACTTTGTCTTCCATGCCAGGCAGATTAAAACGCAGTACAACTGGCAAAATAATTGCGTTCGTCAAACCGTGATGCGTGTTAAATTCAGCGCCGATCATGTGTGAGATTGCGTGTACTAGACCGAGACCTTTGAGAAAAGATATTCCGGCCAGACAAGACCCCACATGCATGCCGCCGCGTGCGGTGATGTTCTGAGGTTCGGCGACGACAATAGGCAGCCATGTTGAAATCAGATGCAATGCCTCGAGCGCCAGCCCATCACAAAGCGGATTAAAACCCGGAACTAGAAATGCCTCAATCGCGTGAACAAGAGCATCGGCACCTGTCCATGCGGTCAGATTTACCGGCAAACCAACAGTCAACTCGGGGTCAAGCAGCGCTAGCGATGGTTTTAGATTTGGGTGCCAGACACAGAACTTCATCGCTTTCGCCGAGTGGGTGACCATGCCTGTGCTTTCGGTTTCTGCACCGGTACCAGCAGTCGTGGGGATAGTTATCAATTTCGGAAACATATTTTCATTCGCGATTTTTGGTGCGGGTTGTTCGAATTCAAAATCCCAAAGATCTGTGTTGTTGTTGGCTGTTAAACAGATCGCCTTGCCTCCGTCCATTGCACTGCCGCCACCGATCGCAATAATCGCATCGTGACTGCCATCGCGAAATGCTGCGCGCCCGAAACTAATCTCAGTGTCAATCGGGTTCGGTGAAATCTCAAAAAATAGCGCCGACCGCAAACCTGCCTCGCCGAGAAATCTTTGCAGGCGAGAAATAAATTCAAGATTGCGACTTCCGCGGTCGGTGACGATCAGCGGATTTGTTATGCCGAGCGCGACACATCGCTGCCCTATTTCAGCTAATCGACCTGGCCCATATGCAATCGGAACTGGGAAACCCCAGTCATGTGGTGCGAGCATCGTCGGGTCATAAATTTTCGGTGATGAGTTCATTGTCTTCGCACCTTCATTTTGCATCTTAAATAAAAATGGCGGGCCCGAAGGCCCGCCATTTCACTTTCAAAATTATGAATTACTTAAACCGTGTTTACTTAAACTGTTCTTACTTAAACCAGGCCGACCAAACTGCTTCGTTTGCTGCGATCCACTCTGCAGCAACGTCTGCTGCAGGGCGACTGTCGATTTCAACGGCTGGCAATGTTGCCAACTGATCATCAGTTGTCATCTGATAGTTCTTAAGGAACTTAAAGACGTTGGCGTCTTTTGCCTCAAGTTTTGCTGAAGCAACCTTGAACAACACATCTTCTGGGTAGTCACCGTCGCACTTGTCGGCTTCAGCGGCACAATCAACTGTTGCTTTTGGCAACACAATGTTGATCAGTCCGTACTTACCAACAGCTGCAGATGGCATCCAGTAGTACATGATCACAGGTTTTTTTGCTTCAGTCAGCGCAATAATTTCTGCTTGAGTTGCTGCCTCAGAACCTGAGTATTGAACTTTGAAATCAAGTTTCAAGTTTTTGACAAGTTGCTCTTCATAGCCAGAAAATGATGGATCCATCGCCAACATGCGACCTTTTGAACCAGTTGCTGCTGTTGCAAATGCCTTGGTAACTGCTGGGTCTTTGAGACCTTCCCAAGTTGCAAGTTGTGGAAACTGCTCTAATGCATTTGGTGTAACGAACCAGCCGATTTTGCCGATTGCTCCAAGTAATCCCATATTGACAACCGAGCCGTCATCAATAAATGCTTGCTCTTCAGCAGTGAAACCCGATGGCCATACTTCAACGTTGACGTCAATGTCGCCAGTCGACATGCCAGGAATCATCGCGTTCTCATCAATGTCGACGATTTCAACTGGGTTGCAGAGATTCTTTTCAATCAACTGCTTAACAATTTCGACTTCAATCGCAGAAGCAGTCCAATTATTGCGTGCGATTTTGATTGTCTCAGTACCCGCACATGCTGGTCCTGCTGTTGCCTCTGCCGTCACTGCCGTCGTATCTTCGCTTGAAACTTCTGTTGCGCTATCGCTGCCACCACATGCGGCAAACAACAATGCTCCGACGGCAAACAAACCGACGGTAAATTTTTTGTTCCGTAATCCCATATTTATCCCCTTAATTTGGATTGTGCCTCGAATAAGGCTTCGCTTCACCTTAGCAATTTTGCTGTTGGCACGCTAGGTCGCACTAATCTTTCGTAAATGGACTCGGGGGATTTACCAGCGTTAGATCTGCGTAACATCTGGAAAGTTTTCGGTCCGGGCGACGGCATGCGCGCTATTGAGCTAGCCAAAACCGGTGTTAGCCGAAATGAGATTTTGCAGGAGACTGCGCAAACAGTCGCAGTGCGCGATGTCTCGTTCAGCGTTGCACGCGGCGAGACGTTTGTAGTGATGGGCTTGTCAGGTTCTGGCAAATCAACTTTGATTAGGTGCTTATCGCGACTCATTGAACCGACACAAGGTCAGGTGTTTCTTGATGGCGACAATTTATTGGCGATGGACGAAGAGCAATTACGTCAAGTTCGGCGTGGTCGAATGTCGATGGTATTTCAACACTTTGGTTTGTTTCCGCATCGCAAAGTAATTGACAACATCGCCTACGGACTTGAAGTTCAGAAAATTGATAAGCAGACGCGAATTGCAAAAGCAACAGAGATTTTAAAGACTGTCGGCCTTGATGGTTGGGCTAATCATTATCCACAACAACTTTCTGGTGGTATGCAACAGCGTGTTGGTCTTGCCCGCGCGCTCGCTGTTGACCCGCAGATTTTGTTATTTGATGAGCCATTTTCTGCACTTGATCCGTTAATTCGCAAAGAAATGCAAGATGAGCTAATTAGATTGCAAAAAACAATGCAACGCACGGTTGTGTTCATCACGCACGATTTCGCTGAAGCCCTTCGACTCGGTGACCGTATTGCGATTATGAAAGATGGATCATTCGACCAAGTCGGTACTCCAGAAGAAATAGTTTCGTCGCCAGCAACACCGTATGTTCGTGAATTTGTCAATGATGTGCCACGCGCCAAAGTGCTGAGCGTCAAGACAGTAACTGTCGCTGGTACTGCAGCCACAAATGGTCGCACCGTGATGTCGACTGCGAAAATCGAGACGATTATTCCGATGTTGCTTGAAGGCGATGAAGCGATCACAGTTACAGATGCGAGCAACAAGGCAATCGGCATCGTCAATCGTCAAAGTGTTGCCAAGATTTTGCAGGCTGAGCAAAAATGAAAAGCCGAATCGGCGGCTTACTTGTTTTATTAATTGCGGCTCAAACATTTGGCACTCGTGGGTTTCCAGAATCGCTAAACATCGGTCTTGCTGAACCAATTACCGGGGTGCAGTCATGGGTTCGCAAGAATCGCAGCAGTAATTGGTCGTTTAAGTTTTTCTTTAATCCATTAATTTCGGTCGTTGAGTTTGGTCTAAATGGTGTTGAGTCATTTTTTACTTGGTTGCCTTGGTTTATTCCGCCGATTGTTGTGTTTGTCGTTATCGCTCGCACACGTCGATGGGGTTTAGCAACCTTCACTGCGTTCGCAGTTATCTACCCAGGCATTGTTGGTGTTTGGTCTGAAAGCATTATCACTATTTCGTTAATGGCTGTTTCGGTATTGATATGTGTCGTAGTTGGTGTACCACTCGGAGTACTAACTGCGCTGAATAAACGTTCGGATTCGATTTTGCGACCGATTCTTGACGGTATGCAAACTGTGCCAGCAACCGTTTATCTAATCCCAATAGTTTTAGTTTTTGGCATCGGCCCGGCACCTGCAGCAATTGCCACCGTTATTTACGCGTTGCCACCGATGATTCGACTAACCGCGCTCGGAGTTCAACAAGTGCCAAAATCTGCGATCGAAGCCGCCCAAATGTTCGGTGCAACAAAGCGGCAAGTGCTTGCAAAAGTACAGTTGCCATTAGCAGTGCCGTCAATAATTACTGGCATCAATCAAACCGTGATGATGGCACTTGGCATCGTTGTGATTGCGACTTTGGTCGGCGCAGGTGGTCTGGGCCAAGAGATTAATCAGTCGGTGCGTCGTCTCGAAGCCGGTCGCGGGCTGATTGTAAGTTTGGCAGTTGTCGCAGTAGCGCTCGTGCTTGATCGCGTCAGCATGTCGCTGGTTGCAACACCTGGCGTGCAAAGAATCCGCATCAAACGCAATACCTTATATATAGGTCTAATCTGCCTTGCCATAATGGCAGTCATTGGCCGCGTTTTTGGTTGGATTGAGTTTCCGTTTTCGTGGGGCACTTCGTTCGCCGACCCGATTGATACTGGTTTCAAATGGTTTCGCACGACGTTTGACGTCGTAACTCGACCGTTCAATGATTTTGTTGTGCGCGAGATTCTTGTGCGAGCACAAACTCTGTTCAATGAGACGATTACTTGGCAAGCAATTGTTGTTGTTGCTAGCGCGTTCTCTTATTACGTTGCGGGCTGGAAGTTGTCGTTGTTGACTGCCGGTGGCGTCACATTTATTGGTCTAACTGGCAGATGGCCAGATTCGGTCGACACCCTTGCACAAACCGTTGTTGCAGTGATCATCTCAATTTTAATTGCTTTGCCACTGGGTATTTGGATCGGGCGAAGACCGCGCGCCGAAGCAATAATTTCACCGGTTCTCGATGCAATGCAAACTATTCCTTCTCTTGTTTATGCAATTCCGTTTGTGATGATTTTTTCTGTCGGCCCTGTGCCTGGCATCGTGGCGGCAGTCGTCTATGCGATTCCGCCGGGCATTCGGTTAACGAGTCTTGGAATCCGCCAAGTTAATTACGAGTCGCTTGAAGCAGCGACAACATTTGGTGCGACGCAACGACAAGTTTTGTGGGGTGTACGTGTGCCGTTGGCGATGCCGTCAATTATTTTGGCGATAAACCAGATGGTGATGATGGTTTTGGCAATGGCGATTATTTCTGGAATGGTAGGTGGGGGCGGTCTCGGCTACCGATCAATTGAAGCTTTGACTGGTCCAGACTCTGGGCTCGGAGTTGAAGTTGG
>JBAXAW010000112.1:0-5049 GCA_037142305.1 Actinomycetota bacterium | reverse complement strand
ACACAATCAAAGGCGGAGACTTTCGTAGTCGTGAAGGCAATGTGCATCGTTTGGCGCAAGTTTCTGTCGACATCATTGACCAGATGGTCGCTCAAGGCGTGCCATTTGCGCGCGAGTACGGCGGCACACTTGACAATCGCAGTTTTGGTGGCGCCAAAGTAAGTCGAACTTTTTATGCACGTGGACAGACCGGTCAGCAGTTATTGCTCGGCGCCTACCAACAGCTGTCGCGTCAAATTGGTTTAGGTGGCGTTCGTCTATTCAATAGAACCGAACTTGTTGATGTTGTCGTTGTAGACGGACGCTGTTCTGGGATTGTGGTTCGCGATCTGTTGACTGGCGAAGTAACTTCGCATGCGGCGCACGCAGTTGTCATGGCCACTGGCGGCTACGGCAATGTGTTTTATCTTTCAACAAACGCGATGAACTGCAATGTCACTGCTGCGTGGCGAGCGCATCGCCGTGGGGCGATGTTTGCGAACCCGTGTTACACGCAAATTCACCCGACTTGCATCCCGCAAAGTGATGAGTCGCAATCAAAATTAACTTTGATGAGTGAGTCGTTGCGCAACGATGGACGAATTTGGGTGCCAAAAAATGCCGATGACGCACGTCCTGCAGACCAGATTCCCGAGAGCGAGCGAGATTATTATCTCGAGCGTTTGTATCCGAGTTACGGCAACTTGGCGCCACGAGATATTTCATCGCGTGCAGCCAAGCGTCTCGTAGACAAAGGTCATGGTGTTGGGCCACTAAAGAATGGTGTGAATCTAGATTTCTCGGCGGCGATTGAACGCCTCGGCCTGGATGTTGTGCGCGAGCGCTACGGCAACTTGTTTCAGATGTATGAGCGCATCGCGGGAGAAGACCCATACTCGACGCCGATGCGAATTTATCCAGCGACTCATTACACAATGGGCGGTCTGTGGGTTGACTACGAACTTGCTACGACGATTCCTGGTTTGTATGCAGCCGGTGAAGCAAACTTCTCAGACCACGGTGCGAACCGCCTTGGTGCTAGCGCATTGATGCAAGGTCTTTCCGATGGATATTTTGTACTTCCGTACACAATTAGCAACGAACTTGCGCCGATGCTTAACAAACCGGTTCCGACGACTGATCACCCAGCCTTCGTGCAAGCCGAATCTGAAGCCCGCGATCGTTTTAACGGCTATCTAAATGTTGGCGGCACGCGCTCGCCTGATTGGTTTCATCGTGAACTCGGCAAGATCATTTGGGACTATTGCGGAATGGAGCGCACGCAACAGGGCCTTGAAAAAGCACTGTCAGAGTTGCCGGCCCTATATAGCGAGTTCAAAAAAGATTTGCGCGTGACTGGTACCGGCGAAAGCATAAATCAGACACTTGAAAAAGCAGGGCGGGTTGATGATTTCTTTCAACTCGGAATGTTGATGTGTCGTGACGCACTTGACCGAGAAGAAAGTTGTGGTGCGCACTTTCGCAGTGAGTACCAAACTGCCGAGGGCGAGGCATTACGCGACGATAAGAACTACTGTCATGTTTCGGCATACGACTGGACAGGTGACCCGATGGCGGCCGAACTGAACAAAGAAAAACTCGAATTTGAAACGGCACATCTTGCAACTCGGAGCTACAAGTGAAGCATCTAACTAATTTAAAACTCAAAGTTTGGCGTCAAGATGGGCCAGATGCAGTCGGTAAATTTGAGACTCACATCGTTGAAAGTGTCAGCGATGAAGCGTCGTTTCTTGAAATGCTCGACCAACTTAATGAGCGACTAATTGGCGAGAACAAAGACGCAGTTGTTTTTGACCATGACTGTCGCGAAGGAATCTGCGGAACTTGCTCGCTGATGATCAATGGGCGAGCTCATGGTCCGCAACGAGCGACAACAACTTGTCAGTTGCACATGCGAACATTTTCGAGCGGCGATGAAATCGTGATTGAGCCTTGGCGCGCTGCCGCGTTTCCGATTATTAAAGATTTGATGGTTGACCGCGCGTCATTTGATCGGATTATCGAATCTGGTGGGTTCATTACGTCGCCAACTGGCGGAGCACCCGATGCAAACTTGACTCCAGTACCAAAACCCGTTGCCGATGCGGCAATGGATTCTGCCGCTTGCATCGGTTGCGGGGCGTGTGTTGCAGCGTGCCCGAATGGTGCGGCCAATTTATTTACGGGCGCCAAGATTTCGCACTTAAATGTTTTGCCACAAGGTCAAGCCGAACGATACAAGCGAGCAGAAGCAATGGTCAACGCAATGGATGATCAGTTTGGCTCTTGCACAAATCACGGCGAATGTTCTGCTGCGTGTCCGAAAGAGATTTCGCTCGACGTGATTGCGCTGATGAACTCAGATTTCAGAAAATCAAAATCAAAGAATCGCAAGCAACTCAGCCGCAGTTAATTCGTGCGACTTTCAATTGGGGGATAATAAATATGTTGGGTAATCTCGCTACTTGGGTGCAAGATGTAATTAATCAGTTCGGTTATTTTGGTGTTGCGTTGCTAGTGATAATCGAAAATGTTTTTCCACCGATTCCGTCAGAGATCGTTTTGCCGTTTGCAGGCTTTGTGGCCCAACAAGGCGCTGGTGCTGCTCAGAGTGATACATCTGTAATTGGCATGATGATTGCTGCAACTGTTGGTTCAGTAGTTGGTGCGCTGATTTTGTATTTCGTTTCGGCGGCAATTGGCCCAGATCGATTGCGAGCATTTGTCGAGAAATTCGGCAAGTGGTTTGGTGTGAAGCCCGCAGATCTCTTGCGTGCCGAGGCTTGGTTTGATCGTCGTTCGTCGCTGGCAGTGCTCGTTGGGCGTTGCGTGCCACTGATTCGCTCGATCGTTTCGATACCTGCTGGTTTTCGCCGAATGAAACTGTCAAGTTTTGTGGTGCTTACGGCATTGGGTAGCGCCGTTTGGAACATTGCGCTTATCGGAGCGGGTGCAGTATTGAAAGATCAGTGGGACCGAGTCGGCGACTATGTTGGCGTGTTTCAGTGGGTAGTCATCTTGGCGATAGTCGTTTTCGTAGTCAGGTTTGTGATTTCACTAGTTAAGCGCCGACGCACTAGCGCAATACGTTAGAAAAGTCTGATGCAAGCATCTGACTCAACGCCAGTTGCTTACACTTTGCGCAACGGTATTCAAGAATCATTTCATGACGGCGCCGTCGTTTGCCTTGAGCGAGACGGATCAATTGCGTTTAGTGCTGGTTCGCCGAAAGCGGTTATCTTTCCGAGGTCTTCAACAAAACCATTTTTAGCAACTGCAATGGTGGCTGCAGGTTTAAAACTGCCGTCGAAACTTCTTGCACTTGTGTGTGCAAGTCACGACGGTCGACCAGAACATTTGCAAGCTGCACGCGAAATACTTTCAAGCGCCGGGCTTGACGAAACTGCTTTGTGCAACACTAAAGATTTGCCACTTGATGATGATGCGGCGCGTGAAGTTGTTCGTGGCGGCGGCGTTGCAACTTCGTTGCAAATGAATTGCTCTGGCAAACACTCTGGAATGTTGGCTACTTGTGTCGCGTGTGGATGGGCACACGACGAAAGTTACTTAGATCAAGATCATGAGTTACAGCGTTGCATCACAGAGTTGATGCCCGATTTGATTGGTGAGAATGTTGCGCATATCGTCACGGACGGTTGCGGTGCACCAGCGCACGCGATGACGTTGGTCGGTCTTGCACGCGGATTTCGCGCTGTCGCGATGGCAAACACCGGTTCGCCGGCGCGAGTGGTTGCAGACGCAATGCGCGAGCATCCACAAATGGTTGGCGGACCAACTCGGGATGTGACGCTGCTGATGTCGGGAATCGCTGGTCTTGTTGCCAAAGACGGCGCCGAAGGTGTTTATGCTGCGGCTTTACCTGACGGTCGAGCGATCGCGTTGAAGATTGCTGATGGTGCGAATCGTGCGCGACCACCGTTAATGCGTGCCGCGCTAACTGCGCTCGGCATTGATATTTCTGGTGTTGACCCGCGTACGTTTGATTCGCCGATTTTCGGGCATGGGCGAGTTGTTGGAGAAGTACGAGTCATAGATAATCTTTTGTCATCATGACACTTCACTATCAGACAAAAACTTTTCTTGAGCTACTTGCTTCGCGTGGTGAGCCACCGCTCGAGCAGATGACGCCAACCGAGGCGCGAGCAATGGTCCGCAAATATTATGTTGCTTCAGAACACCCAATTTTTGCGTCTCGAGATGTTGATGCTGGTGGTGTGCCGGCGCGTCTGTATTCGCCATCTAGCGAAAAGAATTTAGGGTTGTGTGTTTTCATCCATGGCGGTGGGTGGGTGTTTCATAACCTTGATGATTACGACGATGTTTGCCGACGGATTGCAATGCAATCAGGTCATGCAGTTTTGAGCATCAATTATCGGTTAGCACCAGAGTTTCCATTTCCGACTCCACTTGAAGATTGTCTTACGGCGACGCGTTGGGCTTATGAAAACGCAGAGTCATTGGGTTGCGATGCGAGCCGAATGGTTGTGTGCGGCGACTCTGCTGGCGGAAACTTGTCGACGCTGGTCGCGCAGCATTCTGGCGTGGCGTTCAAGATGCAGTTGTTAATTTATCCTGCGACTGATGCACGATGCATCACTGAGAGTTATCGCAAAAACGCGCTTGGGTACTTGTTGACTGCTCCCGCGATGCAATGGTTTTATGGTCACTATCTGTCGGGTGTCGGTTCGGCGCGTGGCAGCCTCACTGACCCAATGGTCTCTCCATTATTGGCAAGTGACGAAGTGTTAGCCAAGATGCCGCCGACATTTATTATCACTGCCGAGTACGACCCGTTGTGTGATGAAGGCGAACAGTACGCAAAGCGTCTCAGCGATTTAGGTGTGCCGACGACTTGTGTTCGATATTTCGGTCAGATTCACGCATTTGTAACTCGTTCGGCGTTTCTTGACGACGGCTATTTGGCAATCGCGCAACTTGCCGACGCAATTCGCCGCAACTGCGCAAACTAAAAAGCTCCATTTTTATTTGCGCCTCGCAAACTAAAAAGCTCCATTTTTATTTGCGCCTCGCAAACTAAAAAGCTCCATT
>JBAXAW010000111.1:0-5146 GCA_037142305.1 Actinomycetota bacterium | reverse complement strand
ACAAGATTTGGAGTCTTCTGCACCAAATTTGGTGCAGAAGACTCCAAATCTTGTGTTTCAACCACCTGAATATCCAATCCCAACAGAATTACACCGTGACGCCCCAGCAAATTCTCCGTATGAAGTAATCGTCTGGCTACCGTTTGTCGATTGCTTCAATACTAAAAGCATGTACGTGCTTAACAGAGAACACTCACAAATAGCTGCAGAGCACATCAAACAAAATCCAGATGACAAAAATGGCTTTGACGAAATTTTGTTAGCGCATGCCGCATTAATGGAAGTTTCATTTGGAAGTGCACTCATATTTTGGTCGGGTTTGTTTCATGGTTCAATTGTTAACAAAGAAGGCGAATCACGTCTCTCATTGAACATTCGTTACAAAAATCTCTTCTCACCCGCAGGCATTAAAGATCAACTTAGGTACTTTAATATTCTTCAAACTTCTCAGCTCACAGACCTGGGTTTAGAATTTCAACATAGAGAACAATTTTGATGAAAAAGTATCTTTCTGTACTTCACGAGTACGAAGACGGAAGTTTTATTGAGCCAGGTGTTTCGAAAATGCCAAGCTTAGATTTACAGCGAAAAGCGATCGACGTACTTCTACAAAAACGAGGCGCTAGACAAGTGCGAGAGCTAAAAACCAGCGCAGATCAAAGGTTTTCTACGAAAGACGTCATCTTTGAGACTGATCAATTTTCTGGCATTGTATTTTTTAGTGCAGAAAGTTTGCGAACTAAAAATAGAGAAATTGACTTAAAGTTGTTCAATTCGCTTTTCGAAGAGTTTGCCGAAATATTCATAATCATCGAATCAATTTCAATTGAAAATGAACAAGAATTTTTATCTGTTTCTAAACGATTTATCGCGTTAAATTATTGTGCTCAGCGTGACGCTTCAAACGAATGGCGAGAACTGGTTACGGCAATCGCAAGCAAAGGCATCACACAGTGAAGCTCACAGTCAAGCGTAAAACCCTTATTTACATTGCCTCAGCCTTGGCGATTTTGATAACTGGAGGACCTTGGCTGTATACATCTTTGTTTCGCGAAGCGCCACTAAACCCATTTAACGAAAAGAGCATCAGCAACGATGGCGTTACTGCCACGACAGGAGAAATTGACATTTCTGGTAACTGGAAATTGATCTCTGATTCTCAAGTCGGATACCGCATAAATGAGCGAATCGCCTTAAAAACTTTTGAGACAGTCGGGCGATCTAGCGAAGTTTCGGGATCGCTCAAAATTCTTGATTCACAATTAACGCAAGCCACTTTTGAAGTTGATATGAAGACTTTTCAGAGTGATAGTGGCGGCCGTGACGCTCAATTTAATGGTCGAATTATGGATACTGAAAAGTACCCGACTGCAACCTTTGTGCTCACTGAACCGATCACGATAGTTGAAAAGCCAAAAAATGGTTTGACCATAAATAGTACGGTTACCGGAATTCTGACCTTGCGGGGAACAACTAAAGAAGTCACTTTTTCTTTGTCAGGCACACTTGAAAATTCGGTTATTACGGTTATTGGTCAAGTTCCGATCCAATTTGATGAATGGAAGATTCCAAATCCATCTGTACCACTAGTTTTTATTTATACCCAATCACATTGCATACTTGAATTCAGTCTCAAGTTTGAGAAACAAAAGGATTAACGTCCATGCCAATTATTTCATTGCCCACGGGAATAGATATGTACTACGAGATCAATGGTCAAGGCCCGCCTTTGCTACTAATCATGGGTACCGCAGCAGACCACACAACTTGGGTATCGCAAGTACAGGCTTACAAAAATGACTTCACCGTAATCACCTATGACGCTCGGGGTACTGGTCAATCAACCAGTCCAACTGACCCAGCAAGTTACAGCATGAGAGTTTTAGCAGATGATGCAGCTGCGCTTCTTAAATTTTTAGGTATTAAATCAGCTCACATATCTGGGTTATCACTTGGATCAGCTACCGCGCAAGAGTTTGCAATCAACTACCCCCAAATGCTTGAATCACTACAGCTACATTGCACCTGGGGAAAATCAGATGAATGGTTCTGTCGAATGATCGACTCGATGGAGTTGCCAGTGATTCATGACGATTTCGGTAGTTACATTCGTACTGCCCTACTTTGGGTTGCGAGTCCTAACTTCATCAACGAGCGCCCTGACGATGTTGCTGCATTTGAACGCGGGTTTATTCTTGAAAACCCGCACCCTCCAACAAAACAAGGCTTACTTGGGCACTTTTTCGCAGATAAAACCCACAACACTCTTGACCGTCTTCACACGATCAAGGTGCCGACACTGATTTCTTCAGGCGAAATGGATTGGCAAGTGCCAGCCCGTTATGGACGTGAAGTCAATAGCAAAATTAAACACGCTGAATTTTTATTATTTACTGGCCCAAGATCTAGCCACATCGCGTTTCACGAGATGCCTGAAGAGTGGAACCAAAAAACTCTAAATTGGATGAAGGATTTACTTCTTTAACCCGTGCGCTTCATCAAATGATGGCCCACCAGATCCTTCGACCCAATACTTCTTCGCCCAGCCAACACCTTTCCAAGTGGTCAATTTTGACGGCGTCAAACGAATCAACCATCGAGGCTGATTTAAAGTTGAAGTCAAATACGACGGGCCATTTTCGCCAAGATAACGAATTGCCATCTTTTCGCAAATACCCACCCATTGACCACCGACATTTGGGGTTTCGATAATTTCGGCATTTCCGTCGACCATAATCTTTGGAATCTGCGACATTGTTCCAGTACTTGTATCAGGCTGACCGTGCTCTTTATCGATCACGACAGCAACTCGTGGGTCGTTTTGAATGCATTTGCACCACTCAGAACGCTCGCGACCAATAAACCACAATGATTTGCCATCCCAGTGGTACCAAACTGGCACAACAAAAGGTGAACCATTTTCTTTTAGAACCGCCAGACGCGCAAGAGCATCACCAGCAAGAAATCCATCTCGCTCTTCATCTGTAAGACCGCCCATTTTGCCACGATATTCTTCACTCATTTCAATACCCCTGTCAGATAGAAGTTGAAAAACCTAAATTGCGATAACTGATTATATGTTATAGCATCTTGTCGTGGTCGTGTCTACTCTAAAACCAGCAACATCCGAGAGTGCTCTGTCGATACGGAACCTCCGTCACACATATACGCAGCGCGGCGCGTTGGCGATTAAGAAAAAAACCTCGGTTGAAGTATTGAAAAACATCTCTCTTGAGATTCCTGCCGGTCAAACTCTCGGTCTAGTTGGCGAGTCTGGTTGCGGTAAAACTACGCTCGTTAAAGCGATTCTGCGATTAATCGAACCTACTTCTGGTCAAATTTTGCTTAAAAGTGATTCATCAGCGGATTCAAAGGCAAGAGATATTCTGACTTTTAGTAAGTCTGAGATGACTGCAGTTCGACGCAATATGCAAGTTGTTTTTCAAGACCCTTATGGTTCGCTAAACCCACGAATGTCAGTTTTCCAAACCGTTTCCGAGCCGCTTCATACCCATCTGGGTATGACCCATGATGCTTGTAAGCAACGCGTCAGCGAACTGCTCGATCTTGTTGGTCTCGACCCGATTCTTGTTGATCGATATCCGCACGAATTTTCGGGCGGCCAGCGCCAACGAGTTGGCATCGCACGTGCTCTGGCTTTTGAGCCATCGGTACTAATTCTTGACGAGCCAGTTTCTGCTCTTGACGTTTCAGTGCAAGCACAGATTTTAAATTTGATTATTGGTCTTCAGAAAAAACTAAACCTCACATACTTGTTCGTGTCACACGATCTTGCAGTGATCCAACATGTTGCAGACCAAGTCGCAGTTATGTACCTCGGCAAAATAGTTGAATACGGTGCGGCTGACGAAGTCTTTTCTAAGCCAGCCCACCCGTATACGCAAGCACTGTTGTCGGCTAGCCCGATTCCTGATGTAGATCTTGAACGCAAACGAAAGCGTATTGTTTTGCGAGGAGACATTTCAAGTTCGGCTGGATCCCACCTTGGTTGTCAATTTGCAAACCGTTGCCCGGTTGGTGCCGATGACGAGCGCTGCAAGAGCGAGTCTCCGGTACTGCAAAACATGTCGGCGAAGCATCAAGCGTCTTGCCATTACCCAGCGAAATAACTCCGTGACATCTCCAGAAGCTTCAAATTCAGTTCAGCATTTACCACGTTCTGGCATTCGCCGAGTATTCGACGAGGCGAGCAAATATCCCGACTGTATTCGCCTCGAAGTTGGAGAGCCAAGTTTTACAACACCACAACATATAAAAGATGCTGCGCAGGCAGCACTGAATACCGATTTTACAAAGTACACGCCGAATGCTGGCATCGCCGAACTACGCGAAGGACTATCGCAAAAACTTCGTGACCGCAATAAAATTTTGGTCGCACCAGAACAAATAGTTGTAACACCTGGCGGAGTTGCATCAGTATTTAGTTCGTTGACCGCGCTTCTAAACAGGGGCGATGAAGTTTTGCTCGCTGACCCAAGTTGGCCAAATTATTTACAGATGACAATTCTGCTTGGCGCGGTTCCGGTTTTTTATCCGCTTCGAATTGAAAATGATTTAGTGCCAACAGCTACAGATATTGAATCGAAAATTACCCCCAAGACCAAGGTCTTGCTTCTAAATTCGCCGGGTAACCCAAGTGGCGCAATAATCCCTGAAAGCGAACTTGTGGCGATACTCGAGGTCGCGAAAAAACATAACCTTTGGGTGATTTCGGATGAAGTTTATGATGAGATTTATTTTGACAAGCCTCCAGTTTCATTGCAACCCCTTGACGAAGATGGTCGGGTCATCAGCGTCTTTAGTTTCTCAAAAACTTATGCGATGACGGGATGGCGCGTTGGGTACTTGACAGGCCCAACTTCTATTGTCAGCCATATCTTGCGTGCCCAAGAGCCAATTACCTCTTGTGTTAACTCCGTTGCCCAAAAGGCGGCGTTTGCTGCTGTTACAGGCGACCAATCTTGCGTTTCTGAGATGCGAAATGCGTACGCAAAACGTGCCGCTCTTGTAACCAAAATTTTGTTTGAAAAGGGCGTCAAGTTCGCGCAGCCGACCGGTGCTTTCTACACAATGGTTGACATAACTGCGTCGGGCATGTCTGACGTAGATTTAGTCTCTCGGATGA
>JBAXAW010000110.1:0-5240 GCA_037142305.1 Actinomycetota bacterium | reverse complement strand
AGGCAGCCGCATCAACGAATCAACATGATACGGACCCTTGAATAGCAAACCGAAGTCACCTTGAAACTCGCCGTGGTCAGTTGTGTAGACAACATCAAGATCATTAGCCCAACCGCGTGCGGTGATTGCACCGAGCACGTCACCGATCGCTTCGTCAATCAATTCGTTTTCAACATGAGTGAACGCATTGACTTCGCGAACTTGGTCTTCGGTCAATGTGGCAGGAACCCAATGTGCCGGCGCTTCATAATTAGAAACAAAAGTGCCGTCGTACCAACCACGCCAATGACGTAATTTGTCATCGAGAATTTTTTCGCGTTTTGATTTATCTGCGACGTAGCCATCTGGCAGGTCAAGATCGCGCCACGGCACGCGGTGCAACTCTGATGCTGGAGGATCCCATGGATGATGTGGATCTGGAAAACTCATCCAACAAAACCAATCTTTGTCAGCAGGCAACGAGTTCAACCAGCTAATTGTTTGTTGTGCCACCCAATGCGTGTGATACCACTCAGTTGGAATCGGATTAATTTTTAGTTGCGGCGCATTCGTATCACCGCCACCTTGAGCGTTTACTTGCAATTCATTGTCTAGAACTCTATAAAAACCTGTAATCGCCTCAGGGTGATTGTCGCGAACCCACTGTGAGTAATGCAATTGACCAACTGCGCCATGCGTTGACAACTCCATGTGATCAAAACCACGATGCGGATCAGCAGGGTTGTTAGTTGTTTGACGCTCATTACCTAACCGATTTTCCGTAAATCTTAAAAACGGATCAAGCAATGGCTCGAAATGTGCCTTGCCGATCAGTGCAGTTGCGTAACCTACGTTGCGCAGATCGCTGGCAATACTCGGCGCGTCTTCAGGTAGCGGCACTCCGTTCATCCATACGCCGTGCGTGCTGACATGTTGGCCAGTGATCATTGTGCTTCGTGATGGCATGCACACAACATTTTGTGGATGCGCGCGATCAAATGTGATGCCAGATTTACTCAACGCATCAATATTCGGTGTTCGCGCAATTGCGCCGCCGTTACAACCAAGCGCGTCGTAGCGTTGCTGGTCGGTAGTAATGAAAAGAATCTTGCGACCCATAATTACTTACCGTCGAACATTTCTTTGACTTTCGCTAAGCCAACGCCAGCGGCACCACCGATTGGCAGTGCGAGCACTTCTGGGTCCATGTCAGTTGAGTACATCACCAAACAGCGATTTTCGGTGTCGGGGATTACATCAACGGTGCCAATATGAAACTTGATCAACGGATTATTGACGATTTTGTATTGAAACCTGCGTAAGTCATGATCAAGCGTGACGATGTCTTCTTCAAAAATAATGCCAGCAGCAAGAGTTATCCAACGCTTTGAACCTTCGACTCGGCATTCAGTTATTGGAAACCATTCGTGTAGACGCTCTGGTGCGCCGACAAACGCCCAAACTGTGTCAGCGTTGCAGTCAACAAATGCGTGTCTTCGAACTGTGCCCATAGTGTTTATACCTTAACTAGTGCGCCAGTTAATTGGTTTGAAGCTTGCTTTCACCAGCGCATCATTGATTTTTGTAAATGGCCGAGAACCAATAAATCCATTGTGGGCGGATAATGGTGACGGGTGTGCACTATCAACAATGTGATGCTTTTCAGTATCTATGAATAGTCTTTTCTTTCGGGCCATCGCTCCCCATAGTACGAAGACAACTGGGTGTGATTTGTTGTTAATGATGCGAATGATTTCATCAGTGAAACTTTCCCAACCTAAACCTTGATGTGAACCAGCCTCACCAGCCCGAACTGTAAGCGTTGTGTTCAACATCAGTACACCTTGTCGCGCCCATTGCTCGAGGTTGCCATGTTCGGCGATTTTCGTGTTTGGCGTGAAATCTAAATCAGATTGCAGTTCTTTGAGAACATTTCTCAGTGATGGAGGTATTGCAACGTCACTCTGCACCGAAAAGCACAAACCGTTTGCCTGATTAACCCCGTGATATGGGTCTTGACCAAGAATTACTACTCGCGTGTCCGCGTAGCTTGTTAACTCAAATGCTCTATACACATTTTCATGTTGCGGATAGATAGTAAACAGTTTTCGCTCATCCGCAATAAATTTTTGCAGTTTTTTAAAATAGGGCTTTTCGAACTCAAATTGAAGTAACGCGGCCCAATCAGCTTGCATCGTTAAATTATTAGAAGCGTGAGCGCACGGCCCATAGGTCTGGGAATACTGGTTTAAATAATGTTGAGGCAAGATATGCAGCGCCGCTTGACCCACCTGTGCCATGTTTCAAGCCAATCGTGCGTTCAACCATTTTGACATGGCGGTAGCGCCACTCTTGTAAGCCTTCGTCAATGTCTAGTAAGCGTTCTAACAACATCGCTACTTGAGGGTCTTGGCGGTAAGCGTTTGCAAGCGACTCCTGCACCGCATCATTTGCGACATAACTTTCGGTGAAATTTCGTTGCGTTATTTCATCAGGCATTTTGTGACCATGCTGAACGAGATAAATAACAACTGAGTCCCAAAGCGATCGGCGACTCATTGCATCTGTAACTCGCATGCGTGCTTGACTATTTGGCTCGAGATGGTCTGCCATTGTTGCATCTCGTCGCCCGAGCACTGCTTCAAGTTCGCGAAACTGCACAGATTGAAAACCGCTTGCAGCCTCAAGGCGATCGCGAAAAGAATTAAATTGCAGAGGCGTCATTGTTTCTAAGATGTCAACTTGACTAACAAGAACTTTAAAAATTGTGCGAATACGACCAAATACAGACAACGAAGCGTGCGTCTCACCAGTTTCTAAGAGTGTTTGAACCCGAGCAAGTTCGTGTAAAACGCATTTGAACCACAATTCATATGTCTGATGCACGATGATAAATAGCATTTCATCGTGCTCTGGCCCATCTGATCGAGGTTTTTGTAGTTCAAGCAATTGATCAACACTTAAATACGAAGAATATGTAACGGCAGAACTAAATTGTTCAGAATTTTCTGCCGAATTCATATACGGTGAGCGTATGCCAAATGACATGACTTCGCGAAGTATGGCCCTGCAGCTTGATGCCAAAGACCCACTAGCCAAGTACCGCGACGAATTTATGATTGTTGACCAGTCTTTGTGTTATCTAGATGGCAACTCTCTTGGGCGAATGCCAACTGAAACTGCAAATGTTGTTGATCAATATTTACGTACAGAGTGGGCAACCAAACTAGTTTCTGGCTGGGCTAATTGGATTGACGAAGCTCAGTCAGTTGGTGATCTGATTGGTCGTGCTTCTTTAGGTGCTGCTGCTGGTCAGATGTTATGTGTCGATACAACAAGTGTTAATTTTTATCAACTTTGCTGCGCCGCAGTTGACACACGACCAGGTCGCAAAACAGTTATAACTGACACGGCAAACTTTCCAACTGATCGTTACATTTTGGAAGGCATCTGTAAACAACACGGATTAAAACTTGTCGTGATCGACGATGACAGCGGCGAAGAATACATTTCGCCAGAGATGCTCTCGGAAGTTTTAAATGATGACGTTGCGCTTGTTTCGCTTTCAGTTATTCAGTATCGCTCCGGAGTATTGCATGATGTCGCAAAGTTAACTCAACTTGCGCGCGACGCAGGCGCACTTTTCGTTTGGGATGCGAGCCACGCAGTTGGTGTTGTGCCAATGCAATACGACCGCGACGAAGTTGATCTTGCCGTCGGCTGCACGTATAAATACGGCAACTCTGGTCCAGGGTCACCTGCATGGTTGTATGTATCACACCGAATGCAAAGCGAGTTGCAAGTGCCGATTCAAGGTTGGTTTGCGCAGAACGACCAGTTTGCAATGGCACAGGGTTTTGATCGCACTACCGGGATGCGCGGATTTCAAGTCGCAAGCCCGAGCATTATCGGAATGCGTTGTGTGACCACTGCTTTTGAGATGATTGAGCGCGCGGGGTTGCCGGCGATTTCGCAAAAGGCCGCACAAGGCACCGAGTTGATGATGGCATTGCACGATGCTTGGCTCGCACCACTTGGGTTCTCGGTTGTCACACCGCGCAACTCAAACAGGCGTGGTGGTCATATTTCTGTGCGCCACCAAGATGCACAGAAAATTTCTGAAGCGATGCGAATTTTTGGAAACGTAATCGGCGACTTTCGCCAGCCAGACTGCATCAGGTTGGCGATTTCACCATTACCAACTAGTTATGTTGAAGTTTTTGATGGCTTCGAACGAATACGTGATCTTGTCGCAACAAAAAAATATCTCGAGGTGGGTGAGGCGTCGACTCGAGTTACGTGATGTTGAAATTTATTCAGTTATTTAATTAGCCACCGAATCGGCGATAAACACGCTCAGCAGGGCCTTGGCCAAAACGTTTGTGCCACCAGTTAGCCCAGATAATTGAAGAAACGTAAACAGCGATGCTCATGATCATCGCAGTGTCTAAGCCAGTTGGTGTTACAAGTTTTAATTTGTTCACAACAGTATTGTAAATAAAAATATGGGCGAGATAAATTGTCAGCGTCATTTGGCCTGTGATTCGTGCGGTCTCAATAACTTGTGAATTTTCGTAACGCTCGCATAGAAAATCTAAAATCACGAACACCGCGATCACCACACCAATTGTCGATGCAACGTAGAGAACGCCGCGATCAAACGGCCGAGTTGAAACGAGTTTGCGCCAACTTTGGTCGCTTTGAGTTGAAGAATCAGTAATTGAGCGCACGACGGCATTCACTAGATATGAAAAACTGACTACAGAAACGCTCGTTACGAGAAGTTTGAGTCGAATGATCTTCAAAGTTAAGTAGTTGCGACCGAGCAAAATACCGGTGATGAAAAACGCCAACCATGGGAAGAGCGGATGGGTGTAGTCAATAAAAATTCGAATCAGTAAATTTCGAGGCGAATCGGCTTCGGCAGGTGAGAGCCATGTTGTGAAATTTCCGTTATAAGTTTGTGCGAATCGCCACGACTCGACCGTCGCGGCGATAATCATCGAAAATATGCCGAGCGAAATTAATTTTTGCTTTGACCAATAAGCGATCACGCTTGCAGTTAAGAAAAATGCACCATAGTACGGAAGAATTGTTCCAGGCCAAACCCAGTTGATGCAATAGCCGAGTGTAAACAAAAAAAGTCCGCGTCGCGCGAGCCGCCATCGTGTTTCGGATATCAGTTGTGCTGTATTTGTCTTGCTAGTCATGAGTGAAACACCCATGCCTGCGACCATTACAAAGCCAACCGGAAACGGATT
>JBAXAW010000109.1:0-5275 GCA_037142305.1 Actinomycetota bacterium | reverse complement strand
ATGTATCACTCGCATCACAATGCACAGGTTCAAGTGCCAAATGGTTTGGCAGGCGCATTGCTAATTGGTGATTGGAAAGATCTTGGAATGAAATCTGCGAGCGGTCGTTTGCCAGACACGGACGGTAAGGCCGATCAAGAAGTTGTGATGGTGCTGAACGATTCGGGCACAATCGGTTTATCGCTTAACGGTAAGTCGTTTCCCGCAACTGCGCCATACACACTGAAGGTTGGCGAGACGATGCTTGTGCATTATTTCAACGAAGGCAGTTTGACTCACCCAATGCATTTACATCAACCATCAGGACTGGTTGTCGCTCATGACGGCGTACCTCTCGAGTATCCATTTTGGGCTGACACATTAAATGTGGCACCAGGAGAACGCTGGACTGTTGCGTACACCGCGAAAGATGCCGGGGTTTGGGCCTGGCACTGTCATATTTTGACGCATGCCGAAACCCCTACCGGCATGCGCTACATGGTTACGGCATTAATTGTTTCTGCGAAATAGATCGCAAGTTTTTGCACGATGTGACATTTTGGTGTCTACCGAGTTAAATTTGGGCAACATAACTGTTTGGGGGACAAAATGGTTGCCGCAATACCTGGCTCGATTAATGAAGTCAATGCTGAATGGTTGGCTGAGGCCACTGGCCTAAAGATTAAGACAGCCGAAATCGGAATCATCGGAGTAGGTGTTGGCGTTGCCAGTGCGGTTTATCGCGCAAAACTGACAGGCGAAAACTGTCCAGCCAGCGTGATCATAAAAATGCCGGCGCTCGATGAAGCCGCAGTTTTCACTTCTTCAATTCTGCGCATGTATATTCGCGAAGTTCGATTTTTTAAATCTTTAGCTCGAGAGTGTCCAGTAATCACACCAAAATCGTTATACGGCGAAATTAATGAAGAGACGAGTCACTTCGCGATGGTGCTTGAAGATTTAGTCGGCCACCGAATTATTGACCAAACACTCGGAATCGGTATTGAAGATGCTCGACGCGCGGTGGACGCACTCGCAAAAATTCATGCAAAGTGGTGGGGCAAAGCTGACGGCCTTGCCGCCGACGGTACAACGATTGCGTTTAGCAACCCGATTTATCCTGCTGTGTTGCCATTTGTATTCGCTGAAGGATGGGAGAAAGTTAAGAAAGAGCTTGATCTCTCTGAGTCGATGCTAAAAATTGGTGAAAAATTTGCACCTGAAATTGGCAATTTAATGTCATCTTTAATGGCTGGACCAACAACTTTGGCTCACGGTGACTTTCGCGCCGACAATATGATGTTCACAAAAGATAACGATTTCATTTTGTATGACTTTCAATTAATTGGCACTGGGTCTGGCGCATATGACCTTGCCTATTTTGTAACACAAAGTTTGACTGCGCAAGATGCAAGCAAATACGAGGGCGAACTATTTGAGCGATGGCTTGAAGGTTTGCGTTCAAACGGCGTCACCGAGATAGATCGAGATCGATTGTGGTTGCAATATCGGGGCACAGCATTGTTCTGTCTCGTATACCCAGTTATCGCAAGTCGTGGGATGGATCTCAACGAGCCGCGCTCACGTGCTCTCGTAGAAACAATGAATTCTCGCTTTGAGAGAGCATTTAACGAACTGGATCTTGCTAAATTGATTTAGGTTATGGAGTTAATACTTGTTCGGCACGGTTTGCCGGTGCGCCGAGAAGTAGTTGAAGGACCCGCTGACCCTGAACTCTCCGTTGAAGGTCACGATCAATCTGCGCGATTAGCAAATTATTTGGCGACCGAGTCAATAGACGCAATTTATTCAAGCCCAATGAAGCGGGCATTTCAAACTGCTGAGCCGTTGGCTACAAAAATTGGTTTGCCGATCTCAATTGTTGATGATGTTGCAGAATACGACCGGCTTTCGAACGAATACATCCCAATTGAAGAGTTACGCGCCGCGAACGACGAACGGTGGCACAAACTAGTGGCGGGCGGTTGGCAATCTGACTCAGACACGCTCGAGAGTTTTCGCCATCGTGTCGTCTCAAGTCTTGAACAATTGATTAGTCAACATGCTTCGCAGCGCATCGTCGTGACTTGTCACGGTGGTGTGATTAACCAATACATCGCCCATATTTTAGGGATTGCAACTGAGCGCGGGTTTTTCTATCCGCAATACACATCGATTCACCGCGTTGTGGCTGCACAAAACGGTTTACGATCAATTTCTTCGTTAAACGAAATCGCACATCTGCGCTAATTCGCGGGTTAACTTATGCGCGAAAGCGGCGCAGTTAAACATGTCGGTCCACCATCGCCCTTAACCGCGACGTTAGCGCCGTTAAAAATATGTACGGCGACACCAGATTCACGTAACTTGCCTTCAATCTCTGGGTTTCCGGCTGCCAAAACAACGACATCTGGCGCAACCGTCAAAATGTTTGCGCCCTGAGTGTGAACTTCGGTGTCGTTCACGGTCAGCCAACTGATGTTGCGCGATCTGAGAAATTCGAGCAGACGAATTGGAGCAAGCGGTTCGTAGACGACCGCACGTGAATGACTGATTGGTGAGAGTACCGACATCAGGTGCAACACAGCATCTGGTCCTTGAAAGTGCGGCAAGTCAAAGGCGTGTACTTCAACACCGAACGGTGAGAGCATATTTCTGATTTGCGAGATACCTTCACCGTTTGTTCGATAGCCATGACCAATCAGTAAAATTTTCGAGTCAATCCAAACTTTGTCACCACCATCAGCGATTGCCGAACCCTTAAGTTCTCCTAAGATCGGCACACCGATGCGCTCGAGGTCTTTGCGAATTTGAGCCGGTTCGGCACGACGGATCGGTTTTCCCATTTGTAACAAAATTGCACCATGTGGTGTCATGATCATCGGATCATGCATATACACAGCGTCAACAAGTCCATCAACTGCGGCCGCGGTGTGCACAGTGCAGCCAAGAGTGCTCAACAGATCTACAAATTGGCAATGCTCAGGCACAAGCGCATCACGATTGGGTTCGCGCCATTGCGCATCTGCGACAAAGTTGCCAATCGTTGTTGGCGTGCGAACAAGCACATGTTCAAGTTTCGAGACCATGTCTGGTGTTCCCCACATAGGTTCTTACGCTACGCCATATTCGCTAGCATTTTGGCTATGACGAATGCTTCGGCGCTGCGTAAATCTAGTAATCCATTTTTGTCGGGCAACTTGGCGCCAGTTGATATTGAAAATACAGCGTTTGATTTACAAGTAAAAGGTAATTTGCCGAAAGAATTGACAGGTCGATACTTGCGTAACGGGCCGAATCCAATCGGCGTAGTGAATCCAGATTCGTATCACTGGTTTTTAGGTTCAGGCATGGTGCACGGCATTCGTATTAACGACGGCAAAGCAGAGTGGTATCGCAATCGTTGGGTGCGTGATCGCAATGTTGCAAAAACTCTTGGTGAGCAAGCACCGCCATCAGACTGGTCGGCCGATCATGCGCAATTTGCTTCGAATACAAATGTGATCGGTCATGCAGGTGCAACTTGGGCACTTGTTGAAGGTGGCTCACCACCAATTGAGATGAATTACGAACTTGAAACTGTTCGGGTTTCAAATTTTGCGGGCACATTGCCGCAAGCATTTTCTGCGCATCCAAAGCGCGATCCGCATACGGGCGAGTTGCATGTGATGGCGTATTGGTGGGGTTGGGGCAATCAAGTTCAGTATCTCATTGTCGGCGTTGACGGTAAAGTTCGCCGTACTGTTGACATTGCATTGCCTGGTGGCCCGATGATGCACGATTGTGCACTAACTGAAAAATATGTTTTGGTATTCGACCTGCCGTGTTTGTTTAATCTTGAACTTGCAATGTCAGGACGATCGTTTCCATATATTTGGGATGCTAACTACACAGCAAGAGTCGGATTGTTGCCGCGCGAAGGTTCGGCTAGCGAAATCAAATGGGTTGAGATTGATAGTTGCTATATTTTTCATCCATTGAATGCCTATGACGCGCCTGATGGCACTGTTGTTTTAGATGCTGTGCGTCACGAAAAAATGTTTGATGTTGAACAACGTGGGCCAAATGAAGGATTACCGACTCTTGATCGCTGGATTCTTAATCCGCAAACTGGCAAAGCCAAGCAAGAACGAATTGATGATCGCCCACAAGAATTTCCGCGGATGAACGAATCATTACTTGGGTTTAAGCACGAATTTGGTTACTTCGCCGGCATATCAGATGTATTCAGGCAAGCAGATTTGATCAAACAAAATCTCGCCAAGCGCACATCGCAAGTGCGCCATGACGGCGCGAATTTTGGTTACGGTGAGCCGGTATTTATCGCGCGCGAAAACTCAAAATCAGAAGACGATGGTTATGTGATGGCGTTGCGTCACAACACAGAAACTGATCTTTCAGATTTAGTTGTGCTCGACGCGCAAGACTTTGTGGGCGAACCAGTCGCCGTTATTTCGCTGCCTGCGCGCGTGCCAAACGGGTTTCACGGCAATTGGGTTGCTGATGCCCAGCATGAGTGAGTTCCACTACTAATTCGCTCAGGTAACTGCACTCTGGCGATAGGGCCGCCGCTGACACCTTGCGCATCGAAGATTAAACATTGCGAAAGATCGCGATTAATATCCGAGACAAAAGTTACGAGATACGCGTCATCTTCGCTCTTCGCATTTGGTTTTGGTGCGACAACGGTTTCGCTACCAAAAATACCTTCACCAAATAAATAAGTTTCTTCAGTGCCATTTACGACATCCTGCTTAATTAGCCCATCAAAAGTAAATTGACCTTTAGTTGGAACGGCGCTGTAGACGTATTGGTATTCGAGCCCGGCGTAGTTCTGATTAATCATCCCGAATTCTGTGATCGTGTCGCTAAGTGGCCCTTCGCGCACGGCGCCAGTTTTCATATTGAATCGCCATCTGTAAGGTCTCGACTGCATTAAATGCAAGTCAAGAAACCTAAACATCCGCGCATTTAAATCTGCGTCTCGACTGACAGTTGGCGATGGATCGTATTCAAAGTAGCCGTCAAGAATTACTTCGTCACCAACTTCGTAGGCGTTTATCCAATGCAAGACATAAGTTGATTTTGTGTCAAACCATTTGATGTCGTTGTTAGTTCCACGACGCGGAATGATTCCGATTCGCATTGGCAAATCGGGGTGGTATCGAGTCGCATAAACGCCTTTTTCAATTAGCGTTTGATCCCAAAATAGTGGGCAATCGTTAAGGATTGCATAGTTGGTTGTGAAAGCCATGTCATGTGGCAACCGTGGACCTGGCAAATCAATCGCGGTGTA
>JBAXAW010000108.1:0-5382 GCA_037142305.1 Actinomycetota bacterium | reverse complement strand
GGCTTGGCACCCATCACTTTGTTTGCAATCGGGCCGGACGATGTTGCGGCCATGCCGAGTGCATCGGTGCGACCTAGCATCGCCGTGGTTATTTTGCTTCGCATTGAAACTTGACCATTGGCACGACGCATCGCATCAACTCGCAGCATCAACCTCGGGAAATCTAATGCCCACTCGTGGATTCCAGGTGTGTATGGGCAATTGACGTAACACAACTTGCATTGAAAGCATTCGTCGGCAACATGATCTTGCTGTGCTGGCGTCATCTTGCCCGCATCTTGGTCATCATGAGCATCGATATAACTAAACAGTGTCGGAAACGATGGACAGAACTTGAAACAAAGTCGACAACCATGACACAAGTCGTAAACTCGTGTTAATTCTTCGCGGGTGTCCGCCTCGTCAAGATATTTTGCGTGTTGCGGGTCGTAAATAATTGTCATGTTTAACTATCTCTTTTATCTATCTCTCAAAATCAGGGGATTAAAAACTTTGTTGATGGTGCCGTCCGAAAAAACAAACGACACCATCAACAATTAAATTATTAAACTAGCGATTTAGCCGAGGGCTTTGAGGCCTTCACCGAACCGACCTGCATGGCTCTTCTCTGCGCGAGCAAGAGTTTCAAACCAGTCAGCGATTTCTGTAAATCCTTCTTCGCGAGCAGTCTTAGAAAAACCTGGGTACATCTGTGTGTACTCGTAAGTTTCGCCTGCAACTGAAGCTTTGAAGTTGTCTGCTGTGTCACCGATTGGCTCACCAGATGCTGGGTCGCCAACTTCTGCAAGGTAATCCAAGTGGCCGTGTGCATGTCCGGTTTCGCCTTCGGCGACTGAACGGAACAACGCCGCTGCATCTGGATAACCCTCGATGTCTGCCTTCTGTGCGAACCACAAGTAGCGTCGATTCGCTTGGCTCTCGCCAGCAAACGCTTCCTTGAGATTCTCATGTGTCTTGGTGCCATTTAGTTTGGCCATGATGTTTCTCCTTTATATTTTTTTTGGTTGTTGTTTTGGTTTTTGATTAATTAATTACTTGCTTTATTTTTCGCCTGGGATCCAGGAGATCTAACTTGTTGTTTATGGTTGCATCGATTGCAACGACCATGAAACACGACGCCAATTTCTTCAACCGCGAAACCATCGGCACTACCAGCACGCAACTTTGGTGCAGAAGTTATGTCTACATCATGTATTGCACCGCACGAACCGCAAACAAAATGTTGATGCTCACCCATATTCGGATCAAACCTCATCGCACCGTTACCTAAATCGACGAGTTGCAGTTCTCCCATGTCGGCGAGTTCTCCGAGAGTTTGATAGATAGTTCGAAGCGAGATACCAGGCATTTGCTTGCTGGCAATCTCGTAAAGCGATTCAGCAGTTGGGTGACTTTGATTTTGATGCAAAAGCGAGAACAGCAACTGTCGTTGTGGCGTTAGCTTCAATTGCTTCTCACGAAACACTTGAGCAAGTTCAGTTGGTGAACGCATGGCTACGACAATAACTAGTCTCACCCTAATTTGCAAGTCATGCTAACTAACAATTGATGTGACTTATGACAAATTAGGTCTGTTAACTCTTTTTGGGCTTAGAGCGATAACTCGTCTTGCCTTAGGCTGTGCCAATGCCTCAGCCGATTAGCGGACCTCAAAATCGCATCGCGACTATTGCGAAATTAAAAGCGCAGACTTTTGACATCGTTGTTGTTGGCGGTGGTGTGACTGGTCTTGGCGTTGCTTTAGACGCAGCATCTCGCGGGTTGAGTGTTGCCTTAGTTGAGCGCGAAGATCTCGCTTCGGGCACCTCTTCGAAGAGCAGCAAATTAATTCACGGTGGTCTTCGCTATCTGCAACAAGGCGAAGTTCGACTCGTATACGAAGCACTGCACGAACGGCAACGACTAAAGCGCAACGCCCCACACCTGGTGCAAACTTTGCCGTTCATGATTCCAATTCTTAAGCGAGATGGTGTCGTCTCAAAAAAGATTGCGCGCGCGCTTGGCTCAGCAATGTGGATGTATGACCTTACTGGTGGTTGGCGAATTGGAAAGTTTCACCGTCGACTCAAAGCCGACAAAGCATTTTCGCATTTACCAACGATGCAACGCGAGCGACTCGGGTCGGCGTATGTGTATTACGACGCAATGGCCGACGACGCGCGTATTTGTGTTTCACTCGCTCGCACCGCAATCAGCCATGGCGCAGTTATTTCGAACTACATATCGGTCGACAAAATTTTGCATGATGACAATGGCATCACGCGCGGCGTTCAAGTCACAACATCTGATGCTCAAACTTTTGATGTTCAAGCACGAATAGTGATCAACGCTGCAGGCGTCTGGTCAGATGAAGTTTTGACTACCGATCTTGGCTTTGACCCAGACAGTATTCGACCAGCAAAGGGTGTTCACCTAACTGTGCCGTGGAAGAAAGTTCGCAATGACATAGCGGTTGTCATTCCGGTTCCAGGTGACAAGCGCAGTTTGTTTCTCGTGCCGTGGATCTCTAATTTCGATGGCACCTACCAGTACACATATATAGGTACTACCGATACTGATTATCAAGGATCAATCGACGACCCCCAGTGCACCAGCACAGACATTGACTATGTACTCAAAGCGCTAAATGCCGCCGTGACAACTGATATCACTCGCGACGACATTACTGCTGTGTGGTCGGGGCTTAGGCCACTCGTCAAAAGTGTGAGCGGTGAAAAAATAAGTTCTCGCACAGCAGATCTTTCGCGACGACACAAAGTCGCCACAACAAAATCTGGAATGATCACTGTGACCGGCGGAAAGCTCACGACATATCGCAAAATGGCAGAAGATGCCGTAGATCAGGCTCTCTCATCGCTTGGCAAAAAGGCGCGTTGCCGAACCAAGGGCTTACCATTCATTGGATCCAGTTCGAAGAGCGTTAAAAATAAAGATGCTCGTGATCAGCACCTCTTCTCACGCTTTGGTAGCGAAGCGAAAATAGTTAAAGATTTAATCAAACAAGACGCAAGCCTTGGCGAGCAATTGATTCCGGGTCTGCCCTACTTGCGTGCTGAGGCTATTTTTGCCGTAACACACGAGATGGCTAACACCCTTGACGATATTCTTTCGCGTCGAACCAGAAGCCGAATAATTAATCGACGCGCAACCGTTGCTAATGCACGTAATGTTGCAGAATTAGTTGCTCCATTGCTCGGTTGGTCAGAGCAAGAGATTGCTAATCAAGTTCTGGCATTCGCCAACTCTTGCTCGCTAGAGGATGAAGCCTCAGTAACTGTTTAAGGAGAATTCATGACGACAACTCACCCAACTCCACCGATTGAATTCTCAGCAGACATCAGTCAGATCACCGATCGTTTTCAGACAACAACTAAACCGTTATCTGAATCGTTTCTCGCCGATTTAAATAAAATTTGTCAAAGTTCAAGCGATCTTGCCGATCGTGTTGAGCATTCGCGTGACTGGTGGCCACTGGCAATGCACTGGTCGCTTAACGCACAAACGGCTCGGCGAGCAGACGCAATCTGTCGACCAACAATAACTTCACACGTTAGTGACATCGTCACATTGTGCTCAGCTAACTCAGTACCAATAACAGTGTCGGGTGGACGCTCGGGAGTATGCGGCGCGGCTATTCCATTATTTGGTGGCGTCGTAATTGATATGACTTCACTTGCTGGCGTTATCAGCGTCGATGAAATTTCGGGTCTTGTTGAAGTACTACCTGGCACCTTCGGCCCCGACCTCGAAAATACTCTTCGAGAAAAATACGGTTTATCTGTTGGACACTTCCCGCAATCATTTGACATCTCAACTGTGGGTGGATGGATTGGATCTCGCGGTGCGGGCCAGTTTTCAACGCGATACGGAAAAATCGACGACATGGTTGCTGGCCTCGAAGTCGTGCTCGCCGACGGCTCGGTGATTCTTACGGGTACCGAACCAGCAGGTGCGGCTGGCCCAAGTCTTACGTCATTATTTATCGGCAGCGAAGGTTCATTCGGGATAATCAGCAAAGTTTGGTTGCGCGCGCATCCAATCGCTCCGGCGCAACGACGTGCGGCCTACATGTTTGGTTCATTCGCTGATGCAGTTGAGGCGATGCGACTTGCAATTCGCTCGGGTGCAACTCCAGCCGTATTGCGGCTTTATGACGAACGTGAGAGCAAGCGCGCTCACGGTGGAGATGGAACTCAATGCGCGCTATTGGTGCTTGACGAAGGAGAAGATATTTTGATAGTTGCGATGATGAAAGTCGTTGATAATGCGTGCAATGCGAATAATGCGCAACCAGCAGATGTGGCACTTGTCGATCATTGGATGAACCATCGCAACGACACAAGCGGGTTACAAGCTTTATCTAAAAAAGGTTTCGTAATCGACACGATGGAAGTTGCTGTTTGCTGGTCGAAAGTAAATCAAGTCGCAGAAACTGTAAAGAAATCAATCATGACCGTAACTGGTGCCAGAAGTGCTAGCTGTCATATTTCACACAGTTATATCGATGGCGCGTGTATCTATTTTACTTTTGTTGCCGAGCCTGCGTCTAACACACTTGAAGCGATTGAAATTACTTATGAAGCTATTTGGAACGCAGCGCAGAACTCAGCACTCGATGCAGGCGCGAATCTTTCGCACCACCATGGGGTTGGCATCAACCGTGCAAAATTTATCAAGCGCGCACTTGGGCCAGCACACGATGTACTAGCAGCGATTAAACACGCGCTTGATCCTAAAGATATTTTGAATCCTGGCAAATTAGGTTTCGCTTCAAGTCGCGGCGAAGTCAAAACAAAGAGATAGCACCTTGAGCATTCTGGTTGTCGATGTCGGCACTAGTGGTTTGCGTTCCGCGATCGTACGCGAAGATGGCTCAGTACATTTTTTGAATTACGAATCGTGTCGACCAGACACCCCCAACCCTGGACTTGTTGAATTTGATCCGCAGAAAATGGCCGACGCTGTTTTGCGAGTATGCAGTACGACGATCGCACAATCCAAAAACTCAGAAAAGATTGAGGCAGTTGGCATAACCAACCAGCGTGCATCGACAGTGATGTGGAGTAAATCAACCGGCAAACCACTTGGCCCCGCACTTGGCTGGCAAGACTTGCGAACAGTTTTTGATTGCATCACTGCCGCTTCTGAGCACTCAATCAAACTCGCGCCAAATCAGACAGCTACAAAAGCGGCATGGATGATTCAGAACTACGTCGTTGCAAAGAATCTCGATTTCAGTGATGTACGAATTGGCACGGTTGATTCGTGGATCGCATCGGTACTTTCTCACAACGAACTGCACGTGACTGACTCAACCAATGCAGGGGCTACAGGTTTATGCACACTTGATGCTTCGTCTTGGTCTGAGCGAATATGCGATTT
>JBAXAW010000107.1:0-5461 GCA_037142305.1 Actinomycetota bacterium | reverse complement strand
GCGCTAAACCCAATTGGGCCGCAGAACAAACGGGTGCATCAATCGGTGCACGATAGTTCTTGCCCATTCGCACAGTGCATCGACGAAGTGGCACTACAGATTCAATTGCGTCAACAAAATTACGAGCCATTGATCGTGAAGGGATCGGACCAAGAAAAATGTCACCTTCACCAGACTTTAAAGATTTAGTAACCATCAGCCGTGGCCAGACTTCTCCACGTGTCAAACGAACGTAGCAATATTTAGTAGCACGAGTAAAAGCATGGTTATAACGCGGTTGCAAGCGAGCAATCACTCGTAACTCAAGAACCTCAGCCGAAAAGACATCTGGTGTCGAAATGAAGTGAATACTCTGCATTAGTTTCAACAACGAGCCAACTTTACGACGTGAGTCACCAGTGCCGAAATAACTTCGCACGCGCGCACGAATATTCGTTGCTTTGCCAACATAAAGAACTTCACCTTCGCCGTCAACAAAAAGATATACACCTGGTCCGCGTGGTAGATCATTAGTCATCTTTAACTTGGCGGCCTGTGGGTGTGTGCCGATTTTTGACATCGCAGCAAAGTCATCCAAATCAAGAACACCGAAACCCGCTGCTCGCTCGATTAAATAGTGCAACAAATCGCCTGTTGCCAGCACATCGTTAATCGCGCGGTGACTTGGCTGATGCGCAAAGCCCAAACTTGCCGCGAGTGTCGACAACTTGCAATTCTCAACTTCACCACCTACAAGACGGCGCGCCAACCCAACAGTGTCAAGTACACGATTCGTTAACTTTTCTCGCCCATCACGCACGAGCGCCGCGTTGATAAATCCAATATCAAATCTTGCATTGTGCGCCACCACAACCGAGTCACCAATAAATTCGAGTAACGAGTCAAGCACTTCTTCAATCGCTGGTGCATTGCAAACCATCGTGTCGGTAATGCCAGTTAGCAAAACAATAAATGGAGGAATTGCGCGCTGCGGGTTCACCAGTGTCGTGAACCGCCCGACCTCTTCACCAGCGCGGTACTTCACCGCACCGATTTCGGTTATTGCTTCGTATTCATTTGAGCCACCGGTGGTTTCGAGGTCAATCACGCAAAACTCGACCTCGTGCAAGGCAAGAACTTCTAGATTCTCGCCATCTAGATTCTCGTCATCGGTTTCAACTAAAACGGTCATCGTCACAGGCTAAACCGTCTACTTCACCTAATTAAGTCAAAATTCAATAGCATCATGTTAAGTGTTTGAGATTGCCCTAACAGTCTTGTCATGTCTAAAAGCAGGCACTCGCGCAGATGTCGCATGGGTTGCTGATTATGAAGGCCCCGAGATAGCTGGTCAACACGGCGCGATTGCAATAACCCCTGGCGGTGGAAAGATGGGCTCAGTTCTTTCTAATGCAATTGATGGTCAATTAATTGATCATGCGCGTAGACAAGCTACCGACGGTCAACTAATTACTTTTTCAATTAGCGGTGTTGATGCGCTTATTAATGGTGTGTCCGAAGGTGGCAAAGCAACTTGCGTTTGTGTTCCAGCAAGTGAACTACCGTCAGAAGTTTGGCCAGCGCTAATTGAGCGCAATCCAATTTGCATTACGTGTGAGACAAGAGCAAATTCAATTAGCAATTTTAATTTTTATACTTCTAAAACGATCGCCAATGCACCACAAATCGCCAGCGAACTATTTGCCAAAGGCACTACCGGCTCATTGATAGCCGACAACTTAATTATCTCTGTGTGGTTTCCGATTACTCGACTCGTCATCGCTGGGCTTGGCCCAATTGCAGAAGCCCTAGATTCAGTTGCACAACTTATTGGATGGAATGTATCAATCGCAGGAAATCCAGATATTTCAACTGGGATGATTATGGGACTCTCACCAGTTGATGCAACGGTAATCATGCATCACAATGTCGAAGATGCTGGTCGCGCACTTTCGAGCGCCCTTGATAGTCGCGTCGGATACATCGGTGCTGTTGGTTCTAAAACAATGCAGGTCACCAGGGCCAATTGGCTCGCCTATCGTGGCTATTCGGATATCTCGAGAATTTATGGCCCAGCCGGTCTTCCGATTGGCGCGAAATCACCGTCAGAGATCGCGATCTCCATCCTCGCTGAAGCAATGGCGGCAATTCACCGACAAAAATCAGCGTAAACCACACATGCCCCGTCTTAGTTATAGTTGAACTACTTGTTAACACGATGGAGCACAAAATGACTGATGAATCTGAGAGTGCAAAAGCAACATTGAAGTCGCTTTGGGCGAGCACCGAGCCTGCCGAATTTGCTGTTGACGAAGACTGCTCGCCAACAAAGTCTTGTAAAAATATGAAGGATATTACGTTTGATGGCTTTGCTGAACCGGGCAGTGATCTTCGAACAGCATGGAAGCAAAAACTCGCACGCGAAGGAAAACTTAGAACTTCTAGTGACTCAATTCGCAATTTAGTTCTTGGTGCAGAGACCGAGTGATCTGATTCGGCGCTCAGAAGTAACTAACTTAAAAAGCGCAACAAACTAGATGTCAAAGTCACTTCCAAATTCGGTTGCTGAATTAACTGAACAACTTCGCACTGTTAGTTATCTCTCTGACCGCGGTCTTTCAACTGCGCTACATATCGCGCTTCAACTTGGCCGACCACTTCTTCTTGAAGGCGAAGTTGGCGTTGGCAAAACTGAACTCGCTAAAGTTCTGGCGCAACTTCTTGATCGAAGATTAATTCGACTTCAGTGCTACGAAGGCATCGACACAAATCAAGCACTTTATGAGTGGGACTATGCCCGCCAGATGTTGCAAATTCGCGCACTCTCTGAAGCAAAACTCACCGAAGATAAAACCGTGAAAGGTTTATTCAGTTCAGAGTTTTTACTTGAGCGACCGCTTCTAGAAGCAGTTCGTGCCGGCGATTCGTGCGTTTTGCTGATCGACGAAGTTGATCGGGCCGATGACGAGTTTGAAGCGTTCTTATTAGAACTTTTGTCAGATTTTCAAATATCAATTCCTGAAATCGGCACAATTAAGGCAGTAACTCGACCAATCGTGATTCTGACCTCAAATCGAACTCGCGAACTTCATGACGCATTAAAACGTCGTTGTCTCTACCATTGGATCGGATATCCAAGCCAAGAGCGAGAAACCGAAATAGTCACCACGAAATTAAAAGATGTCTCCGAGAAAATTGCCTCAAAAGTAGTTCAGGCAGTGAATCGCCTTCGCGAAATGGAACTTGCAAAACCCCCAGGTGTCGCAGAAACAATTGATTGGGTTGAGTCAATCAAAATCATCGGTGCAAACGAATTTACCGTCAGCGTTGCTGAAGATACTTTAGGCGCTGTCCTAAAAGATCGCGAAGACCTTGAACTTGTTCGCGAAAACATTTCTTCGCTCGTCAACGAATAAAACTTCGCAATGACAGTCGGCACCGAATTCGTCGACGTACTTATTGAGTTTGGTGACGAACTACGCGACGCCGGTATCGCAGTTGGCACGGGTGATGCAATGACTTATGTGCAAGCAGTTTCACTCTTGAACCCTGCAGATTTGGGCGACGTTTATTGGGCTGGTCGCGGCACTTTAGTTAGCCGACGCGATTTGATCCCCACTTACGATCGTGTGTTCAAAAATTTCTTTTTAGATGTAGAAACTCAGGGCGATAGCGAGTTGAAGGCCATGATGCGCGCGACAACAAGTACTGCAGCAACTCTTGAAGTACCTTCGCCTGACCCAGGTGAAGGCGAAGAAAGTAATGAAGAAGAGGCACAACTTGGATATATGGCGTCTGGCGCGCAGGTGTGGCGCAACAAAGCATTCGCAGCGTGTACTGATCAAGAACTAGCAACAATCAGACGCATAGTCTCTGACATCAAGCTGACTCCGCCCCGCCGATGCACACGTCGAACCATCACTGCAAAAAATGGACCACGACTTGACCCGCGTCGAATGGCACGAGAAACAATGCGATCGCATGGCAATCCAACACGATTATTCCGACAAAAGCGCAGACTTCGAATTCGCCCGCTTGTATTTATTTTGGATGTCTCTGGTTCGATGTCTGACTATTCGCGCAATCTTTTACAGTTTGCATATTCTGCTCGACGAGCCGCCGACAAAGTTGAAGTATTTTGCTTTGGCACGCGACTCACCCGAATTACTCGATCACTTGATCGCCGCAAACCTGACGATGCGCTTAACTTGGCCGCCACAGCCGTGTTTGATTGGGACGGCGGCACTCGCATTGGTCAGTCGCTTGACCAGTTCATCAAACGATGGGGTCGTCGTGGATTAAGTCGCGGCTCGATAGTCGTGATCTGCTCAGACGGGCTTGATCGTGGAGATCCTGCGCTACTTGAGGCATCTATGGAAAAACTCTCGCGTCTCTCACACAGAATTGTTTGGATGAACCCACATAAAGGAGACGTCAAAGACTTTCGACCAAACTCGCTTGGGATGATGGTCGCTGACCCATTTATTGACGAGATCTTTTCTGGACATAATTTGGCAAGTCTCGAACAATTCGCAGAAAAACTTCGAGAATTGCGATAGAAATTAATTATGCGATACAGCGTTTCACTTCGTGCCGAAGGCGACAGAGTCATTGAGCTTGCAGAAGTAGTTGAGTTTGCCGATGCTGTAGCAATTCACTCTGGCATCGCCAGTGGTGTCAACACAATGTCGTACGGTGCACAACTCGTTGTAGATGCAGCCGATTCTGATTCAGCGGTTAAAATTGCAGTTGAATTATTTAACACTGCAGTGCAACGCGCATCAATGCCAGTTTGGCCAATCACCGAAGTAGAAGTGCTGGCCGAAGATGACGACTACGAAGAGTACCCAGGCGAATCAGAGTGATCAGACTTGGGTCGCTAGCGGGTTATCCATTTGAAGGACCACGAGCACTCGCCGGCTGGACAGCGCCACCAATGGCAGCAGTCTGGGCGGTGATGTATAAGCCAAGCGAAACCAAACAAGACTTCGCAGTAATTTATGTCGACCATTCAGAAGATCTTTCTAAAGAAGCGTTTCCATTTCGTCACAGAGCTTTCCCGTGTTGGGCAAATCGAGCAGGATCTAAGTTCAATTTATATATCTGTACCTACGAAGTGCCGGGTGGCTTAAAGTCTCACCGCGAACAAATCGCAAGAGAATTAATCAGCGTTTATAAACCGAGTTGTAATACAGATCAATACGACCAATCATGGCGTTCAGAATGGATCGGCGAATATCAGGCACCAACTACTGGGCCACTAACAACAGATAGAGATCCAAACCAATAACACCGAAGTGTCAAGGGTGCTACGAACAACGGTAACCCGCTTTTCAATCGTGTTAACGAGCACCGCCGACAAGTTTGGTTCGACGAGGAGTGTTCGCGCGCGTGAGCATCAGCATTGCACCTCCGTAGATGATTACCAAGATGCCAACACCGAGCAGCAATGGCGGGAACATGTCAACTGGTGGAGCGGTTG
>JBAXAW010000106.1:0-5463 GCA_037142305.1 Actinomycetota bacterium | reverse complement strand
CATTGGCACAGATTTTCAACAACAGGCTTGGCGTGCACTGTGTCGAATTCCTTATGGCAAAACTATTTCGTATGGTCAACAGGCATCAAACATCAAGAAGCCCAAAGCATTTCGCGCAGTCGGCTCAGCCAATGGCAAAAACCCGATTCCCATCATCGTGCCGTGTCACCGAGTTGTGGCTGGCGATGGTTCGTTGGGCGGATATTCGCTTGGGCTCAAAATGAAGAAACAACTACTGGCGCTCGAGGGCGTTAGTGAGGTTGAGTAAAGCCAAAACATTCGCGAAGGTATTCATCGCGTAGTGCAACATTTGGCGGTCCAACCGCAACGACTCGTTGTGCCAGCAACATCACCGACGTAGCTTGCTCGGCATCGCTCAGTTCGTGAGTTGCCAAGACCACAGTGACACCACGTGCGCGTTCAGCTGCGATGAGATTTGCGACAAGTTTGCGACCGTTGATATCGAGGCCGGCAGTTGGTTCGTCGAGCAGTAATACTTCTGCCTGGCGCGCAAGTACTTGGGCCAAGTGCGTGCGTTGTTGTTGACCGCCCGACAAGTCTCTAATCGGATCCAATGCGTGTGCCTCGATGCCAGTGCGCACCATTGATGCTTCGACAATTGCACGGTCGCTCGAACTCGAGCGTTTGACGAGGCCAAGATGTGCGTAACGGCCCATCGACACCAAATCGCGAACACACAATGGAAGTGTGTGTGACGAAACCGGATGTTGCGGTAGATATGCGACGCGTGTTGGCAATTGCCCAGCATGCTCGCCAAGTACATGGAGGTCGCCGTGAACTGGTTTCAACAATCCGGCAAGGGTTTTCAAAAGAGTCGACTTACCAGAGCCATTGGTGCCGATCAATACTAAAAGCTCGCCCGGTTGCATGTCGAGTGTGACGCCCTCGACCACGGGACGTTTGCCGAATCCGACACAGAGGTGATCTGCGCTGATTGGTAGATGTGGGGTGGTTACTGCGGACATCAGATGTGTACGTGTCCGTGGGCGTGTGGATGTTCGTGTTCGTGATCGTCATCATGACGGTGTGCGATTGATTTTCGAACTTCAGTAAAGATCGCAGCAATTGCAAAAATCACGACAGCCGTGAGAACGATGCTTGCTCCGGCTGCCAAGTCGTAGTGATAACTGGCAAGCAGACCTATATATACAGACAACGATCCTGCGAGCGCAGCGATCATGATCATTGAGGAAATGCGGCGCGCAAAAAGTGCGCCGGTTGCTGCAGGCGCAATCAACATTCCCATTACCAAGAGGGTGCCAACGGTCTGAAAACTGACGATCACGGTGATGGCGACCATTGCCATCATCACATTATGAAACAACTTTGCCGAGAATCCGGAAGTACTGACGAGTCCTTCATCAACAGAGAGCAACAAAAAGGGTCGTCGACAAATAGTGAAAACCGTCGCGACACAAAAGAGTGCGATTGCTTGAACACCGATCGTTGACCACTCGACATTCGCAATGTCACCAAACAAGATTTCTTCTAGATCACCAACCAAAGAGGCTGATCGAGATGTGATGAGCACTCCGAGTGAAAGCATTCCTACAAACAGGAGTCCGATTGCAGTGTCTCCCGAAAGCCTGAGCCGGCGATTTACTATTCCAACACCCGACATCATGACAACGGCACTGACTGCTGCACCGAGCATTCCTGAAACGCCGAGCAACATCGCAACTGCAATACCGGGAAGTACGCCGTGGGCGAGTGCATCGCCGATAAATGAAAGACCTCGCAAGACGACGAATGTGCCAGTGATTGCGCACGTGATTGCGACAAGAAGCCCGGCAAGTAGCTCGAGGCGCATCTGGTGATCGTGCGCAAAGGCTCCAAAGAGAAAGTTCAAAACTGAACACTTTCTATTTTGGGAATCATTCTCATAATGAGAATGTATCAGTTTTGGGAATGATTCCCAACTTCGGTTTTAGGCTCCTGTGAGAGCGATGATTGTTGCAGTGAGTTCAGCCATTGGCACTTCGCCGCTCGTGCGTGCGAGTACTTTTCCGTCGGCACCAATGAGTACGAAGTATGGGTAACCAGAAAGACCGAAAGCGTTGCCGCCAACTTTGTCGCTCGAGTCAGCCATGACAGGCCACGTTGCAGGAAAGTTTTCGCGAGCCAACCATTCGGATGGCGGGTAGTTGGGGTTGGCCGGGTCGGTGCCAGTTGCAACTGTGACAACGTCAATGTTGGTTGGCATCTTTCCCGACTTTTGCCATTCAACAAGTAGTGGTACTTCGCGTTGGCAGTGAGGGCACCAGTGCGCAACAAACAACACCAACAACGGAGTTCCTGTTGATTCAGTCGTGACCACGTTGCCGGTAAAACTTTTGCCAGTAAGTGTTGGCGCAACCATGCCGACTGCAGGGTCTGGTTTTGCAGCAGAGTCAAACGCGGGTAGTGGATCGCCGGTGACGGTGACATCACTAAATTCCTGAACGGTTCCAACTGCTGTCGAATCTTTTTTGCTCGACGCACTAATTGCGACAATTGCTGCAATTGCAATTACTGCGGCGATTACTCCACCGATAATCCATGCATTGCGATTACCAGAGTTGGAATTTTTCTTAGATGTGTTCATGCTTGCTCCGTTTGCTGTGGTGTAGGAAGGGTAGTAAAAACTATGACCGCGAGAAAACCGGTGAACGCCATGAATGGCAGAGTCACAAAACCAAAGTGTTCGAACCAAACAAACTCGCAGGGAACCTTTACGTCACAAACTCCAGCGTCAAGGTTTGGAAAGCGCTCGAGAAACCAGTGGTAGGTAGCGATTGATCCACCAATTACTGCTAGTGGAACGGTGATCTTCCAGATGCTCTTTGTGTGACGAATCATCGAAATGATCAAGAAGATCGCGAGGGGATACATCATTGATCTCTGAAACCAGCACAAACGACATGGCTTGTAGTGAACGATTTCCGAAAAGTACAAACTTCCAAGCATGCATGTGGTGGCAACAGCCGTTGCGAGCGGTCGCGCAAAGGGTACAAACCCATCAAGAATTGAACGAGCTACCGAAAATCGCGAAGCAAAGATGCGTGCTGCCAAAATAATCAATGTGCCGATCAGCAGGGCAGCGCTCAGTAGCGAGAAAAATAGCTCAAATGTCTCGTTGTTCATGGCTCTGACCAGTCTAGAGATCGGGCAGAATAGAAGGGTGACAACTTTTAAAGAACGTATTAAGGCCGATATCAGCGAAGCAATGAAGGCGCGAGATGAACTGAAGCTTTCCACCCTGCGCATGGTCTTGTCGGCAATTCAAAATGCCGAGGTTGCCGGTGACGAAGCAATTGTATTGAGCGAAGATCAAGCAATCGCGGTGTTGCGTGCCGAAGCAAAAAAGCGCACAGAAAGTGCACAGATTTACGCAGATGCTGGTCGCGATGATGCCGCAACAAAAGAGCGCGCCGAATGTGCAGTGATCGAGGCCTACCTGCCTGCCGCAATGTCTGATGATGACGTCGCAAAGATTGTTGCCGAAGAGGTAGCAAAGGCTGCAGCATCCGGTGCAACTGGCGGCAAAGCAATGGGCGCTGTTGTCAAGGGCGTTCGCGAACGAGTTGGGTCTGGTGCTGATGGCGCCAAGATTGCAGCACTTGTTAAATCGGCACTTGGCTCATAGATCTCGTCACAACGTATGCAAAATTCCGGAAAATTGGGTGAAGGTCACTTGGGTAAGAAGGGTGTAATTCTTCTTGCGACCCTTGGTGAACGTCAAACGATTCGTTATGTTCTCGAAGAAGTTGCAGAAAGTATTCGTACTCTCGCGGCGTCACAGCACAATTTTGAAGTGTTGATCGTTGATGACTCGCGCGATCACGAATTCAACGAACATGTTGCTCAAGTTTTTGACGTGCTCGGTATTCGTGGCAGAGTAATTGACGGCCCTCATCGTGGTCTCGGCGCTGCAATTTTGCATGGCTTCGCAGAGGCACTCAAAGATCAAGAAGTTTCATACGTTGTCAATTTGGATGCCGACGGGCAACACGACGCTCGCCAAATGCCAGACCTTGTGCGATCTCATTTTGTGACTGAGAGTTTGATCACAATCGGTTCGCGTTGGACAAACGGTGGGTCAGCGCCAGGGTTGACATGGAAACGAATGGTACTTTCGCGTATTTCGGCAATCATGTTGCACAGAGTTGGTGTTCCTGCTGCGATCAAAGACCCAACTACAAGTTTCCGCGTATACAGCAGGCAAGCATTAGAACTGTCTTGTCGTGAAGTAATTGATTTCAATGGCTATGCATTCTTTGGTGGAATCATTGCCGTAGCGGCCAGCCAAGGATTCAAAATTTCTGAAGTACCAATCCATTTCCGTCCTCGATGGGCTGGTGAATCAAAGATGCAACTTTCACGCATCGCAGAGACTGCAGGGCAACTTTGGTCAATCTCATCTCGCGCAGAAATGCTTCGTCGACGTCGCTCGATTGCACTTAAATTTGGTGGAAGCGGGCACACCGATGCATCTGGTGTCATTAAAGACCATGACGTGATGGTGTGTGCGGAAGCAAAAACTGCAAAACATTTGGTTTCGTACCTCAGTAATTATTTGACTGGTGACGTGCTTGATGTGGGTGCAGGGTCGGGTTCGTTTAGTGCACATCTCGCTGATATTGCTCACGAGTTGTCGTGTATTGAACCTGTCGAGTCCTATTTCTCTGAACTCAAACAAAAAGTTTCTGCACTTTCTAACGTCAACGTTTTTCATGGAACTCTTCAAGACTTTTCTCAGCAGAACAACTCTGGCGTAAGTTCAAAAAAATATGATGCAGTTTTTTATGCACACGTCGTTGAGCACATTCATGGCGATGTGGATGAGTTGGTACGTGCGCGGGGGCAGTTAAAGCATGATGGTCGGGCGATTGTGGTGGTACCGAGCTTGCCGCGCTTGTATAGTTCGGTCGATTCGTTGTCTGGGCATTTCAGGCGCTTCACCCGGCGCGAATTGATTGCTGTTGCCAATGCAGCTGGTTTCGAAGTTGAATCCATTCGCTACTTCAATCCGCTTGCAATCTTGCCGTATTGGTTGTTGTACAGAGTTGCTGGTGTCAAGTCGGTTGGCTCAGGGCAGCTTGGGTTTTATGATCGAGCAATTGTGCCGTTGGCCTACAAAATCATTGGTATTTTCGGTGGGAAAATTCCTGGCATTAACTTGATCGCGATTCTCAAAAACCCACAATAGTTTTTATCATGATGGCTCGTTACAACATGCGCGCTGCGCGGATTGAAGACCTGGAAAGCATCGCCGGTCTGTTAACAGCAGTCTTTGGTCATGACGGCATCCCAATTGTGCAGACCGCAATAGAACTTGAAGAAGAATTTGTTGCACCAAGCTGCACCATTGAGAACGACGTGAAGGTGGTGGAACTGAAGGGAAAACTAATTGGTGTTACTTACACCTACTTTCTTCCTTCGGAATCCAAAGAAGAGCGTTGC
>JBAXAW010000105.1:0-5468 GCA_037142305.1 Actinomycetota bacterium | reverse complement strand
ATTACTGATAAATGTGAGCAATAATTTTGCGCTAGAAACCGTTCTGGTGACCAATCCGGTTTGACAAATTCGTCAAAGTGTTTGCCATCCTCAGTGATTTTGTCTTCATCTGAATATATGTAATCAACAATTGGGTTGGCATTTATACATGCTGCGACTTCCTCAAGTGCGTCAAGGTGAAGTTCGTCGTCGTTATCAAGTAACACTATGAATTCTCCAGACGCAAGAGAGATCGCGTCATTGGACGCCGCAACGATGCCACCATTTTCAGATCGGAAGTAAACTTTGACACGTTGATCCAGTGCCTGGAGTTCGTTTAATCGAGTCTTAACCCATGGTGCTGTTGAGCAATCATCAACGAGGCACCACTCCCAATCTTTAAATTCCTGGGCAAAAACAGTTTCAATACATTTTTCGAATGCATATCTAGGTGGGTCGTAGACCGGTGTGACGATACTCAGCAATGGAGGCATTATTTTTAACTCGAAATTTTGCGCAATATTCGAACTGGAATCATTACAAATCTTCCGATTTTCCATGACGCCGAATTGTAAACACGATCTAATTCTGCAGATCTTGCTGCATGAAATGCGCTAGCGCGACCTGACTCGCCTAACGCTTCTTCAAGTCGCTTGATGTGTGCTGAATGATTTTTGATATGAGTATCAGCGACTTTTAGTTTTTCAATAATTGTGTTATGTCCGACTCGCATCTCACCAATTTCTGCTGCAGTACCAATAGAAAAATCTCGAGATTGCAAAAGCGCCAACTCAAGTTGCATTATCTTTTGCTCCGCGGCTTGTAATTTGCTACGCACCGATTCAAGATCAGAACTTAATTCTGTAACTGAAAGCTCTGCTGATGCATTTATGTTGTCGTTCATATGTTTGATTTTAACCTTACTCGTTTGAAGTAATGGTAAGTTGTAAGTCAATGCAACAACTAAAAGACATCGCGAACTCTCGCAACTTATTGTGGAACTTAACATTGCGTGAACTTCGAAGTAAATATCGGCGTTCAGTTTTAGGTTGGTCGTGGTCAATGCTCAACCCACTTGCGCAGATGGCGATATATACATTCGTTTTTGGTGTGCTTTTTGGTGCCCAAGCACCTGTTGGTGACCCGTCAGGGATTACGACATATGGTTTATATTTATTAACAGGGTTGATCCCTTGGGGATTTTTCTCTCTCGTCTGCGGTGTCGGTTTGCAGTCAATTTTAAGCAATACAACTTTGGTGCGAAAAGTTGCTTTCGCTCGTGAGAGCCTGGTTATCTCGCAAGTGCTGTTTTGCTCAGTGCAGTTTTCAATTGAGATGACCCTCGTGTGCATCGCTTTAACTCTTGCTGGAAGTTTTATTTTCCCATGGTTACCAGTGACAATCATGCTGATGATTCTTTTGGCTATTTTTGCGATGGGTGTAGCACTGGTGTTAAGTGTGAGCGCAGTTTTCTTCAGAGATTTGCCGTACTTGTGGACGATCATTAACCAGATTTGGTTTTTTGCTACGCCTGTCATTTATGATCCGCATACTTTTGACGGCAAGGTGCCAGATGCTATTCATGCAATTCTCTACTGGAACCCAACTGCCGTATTCATTAGATCTTTTCGAGCAACTACATATAACGGTAGATCACCAAATTGGAACGATGTGATTGTGTTGGCAATTGCCGCAACGAGTTCTCTAATTATTGGTTTAGCAACATTTAATAAACTCAAACGTAGGTTGGCAGAAGAACTTTAAACCGCAAATTGTATTAACTAGCGGTGATGGCGCTCTAGAGACCAAGTTGACGCAACCGAGACAATTCCTTCGTCAAACAAGTTTGTTTTATGCACATTGAAGCGCACCCAATTTTCGCAATGATCAAATTCTGTTGTGCCAGTCGGGTCAGAGATAGATGCCGATAAATAGTAAGTGCCTTCGAGAAGACCAAGTTTCGGGATATCCAATGTGGCCGTTGCTGGCCCGTCAAGAACGCGAATTGTATTGGTACCACGTTGTGTTGAAGTTGCCCAAATTACGTCGCCGTTTAATTTTGTGATCCGAACTCGCAAAATTGGAGAATCAAGTCGTGCATGGGCAGTTAATTGACAGCGAATTTTTACTGCTGCATCAGATTCAATGCGCTGAGTTTGTGAACCATCAGACGCTAGGAACTCAAGAGAATTAATTCGTGCGTCACCGGTGCCCCAACGCTCGCGAGACTCATCGTCTTTCTCAGTGTGCTGAGCGTAACTACCGCCTGTGTACGCCGAGATCACATCTGTTGCACTTCCGACTTGTTTGATTTGCCCTTTTTCAAGCCAGATAACTTCTTTACATAATTGCTGAACAAGTCCGAGGCTGTGACTGACTACAACAATCGTTCTGCCTTCGCGGCGAAACTCTTCGATTTTTTCGCTACTTTTACGCTGAAAGTCTTGATCACCAACCGACAAAATTTCGTCGATTAATAAAATCTTTGGCTCAACATGTGCCGCAATCGAAAAACCGAGTCTTACGACCATTCCTGATGAGAAATTCTTAACAGGTGTATTAATAAATCTCTCGAGTCCCGCAAATTCGACAATGCTGTCGAATTTGGCTAGTACATCCCGTTTTGACATACCCAAAATTGCGCCGTTTAGATAGATATTTTCTGATCCAGTTAGTTCTGGATGAAACCCTGCGCCTAGTTCAAGTAGCGCTGCAAGTTTGCCGTCAATTTTTATGTTGCCCTTGTCTGGGGTGTAGATACCAGTCAGACACTTGAGCATTGTTGTTTTGCCAGAACCATTTGAACCAATTATCCCGAGTGTTGCTCCGTGTGCAACTTCAAACGAAACGTCGTTTAAGGCCAAAAATTCTTCGTACCTGGCGCGGCGACCACGCAGAAGTGCTGCTTTGATGTAACGATTTCGTTCGTGATACAGCCTGAAATTTTTCGACAACGATCTGACTTCTATGGCGATACTCATTGCTAATTTCCTGGCTTTCTAGCTTCATTTTCGGCGCGAAGTTTGACAAGAACTGCCAGTACTGACGCGGGAAGTTTTTCGGTATTCCAGTTGGTTATCAAACTGTCAGCATGTTTGTTGTAATAGTCATCTTCGGTAGTTGGATTTTTTAAATCGTAATACCACGGCAAATGTCTGGCCGTATAAGGCAAGGCACTGCGCAAAGAATTTGCATTTTTGTGCCCGCCACCTGGGCGGTGCATTGCAAAAGTTGTGTCAATCGGCGCCGAATAAAAACCGTTTGACAACTTCTTACGCCAAAATTGAGACTCCCAAGTAATTACATCTTGTTTGTGGATGTAATGATCAGGCAGATCATCTATCCGCAGAGAGAAACCGACTTTATCAATTTTAGGATTATAAGCAAAAGTTGCTTCAAAAAATTCAAACACATCTGCTGGAGTATTTTGATCTGGCACAACATCTGGGTCAGAAATGATAAAGAAACGATCTTGACCAAGTTCAGGGACCAGACCACTTAACCATGGTGCACGGTGCCCAAGATTAAAATTGTTATAAACAACGTGGTGCTTTGTTGTTCTCAAGAATTCAACAAGGGGCGGGTAGGTGCTGGCGTTGTCGCAAAGCCAAATCTCATTTTGTCCTGCAAGTTCTAACCAGTTGAGTAATTCTTTCAAGCAAGTGAGACGATCACGAACTGTGATAATTATTGGGTATTGCTTAACCATTGTTTACTTTGATCGTAAAAACTGTGGAACCAAACTCCGGAGTTTTTGCTCTAGGCGATACGCGCGAGACGCTTCCAGAAATTTAACCCGACTGCGGGCTTTGTCGCGTTGGGTAAGAAATTTATCGGCACGCAAAGTGCTGGCGACTAGTTCAGACTGTATTTGGGCACGCTGCGCATTCGTAACAGCAAGATCTCGCATCTGTTGTTCGATTCGGTCGTTGAGTTGTTCGATTCGGTCGTTGAGTTGCTTGCGTTGGTTGACGTAGTCGGCGATCTTGGACTCGGTGTATTGGCTAAAGGCGTCATATTTGTTGCGTACTGCATTGACTTCATTAATTACATCTGTCAATAGTTTTTCGTAGTCTTGATCAGCAATGGTCACATATTCATTGTACTCAAGTTATTTAATACAACTATGTCGCAAGAAGTCACCAACAATCGGTCTGAGATAGATTCTTTAGTAGTGCAATCGCTTCAAACAAACTCCGCGCGTCTCTGGCATTGGCTTGAATACGCATATGCCGTAACTCTGCTCGGAACTTTAACGCAAGGACCAGTTAACAAGATCTGGGAAGGAAGCAGTCAAGTTGACCCAAGGGCGATTGAGATTACGAAATTCGCAACTTACATCCTTGTTCAGGCACCGGCGATATTTTTACTTGTACGTCGTGGTATCTCAAAAAACTTGTTTAAGGGTCCGATCGGATTACTACTTTTGTTCGTCAGTTGGATGTTGTTATCAACAATCTGGGCAACATCAAGCAGCAACACCGTATTCGAGTCAGTAACACTTGTTTTGACATGCGCGGTCGGTTTATATGTTGCCAGAAGTTTCAGGTTGATTGAGCAGTTAACTTTATTTTGTATAGCGATGCAACCAGGTTTAATTTTTTCTTGGATTGCGGTGCGCCAAAATTGGTCTGGGTCTGTTCAACCAGAGGACGGAAATTGGGTCGGCATCTATTTCAACCGAAACTCTCTAGCGCCACCCGCGGCATTAGGTTTGTTGGCCGCATCGGCTTTGCTGTGGATCGTTTTGGTTCGTCGCCCGAAATGGTGGATTGCATTTGCGTTGTCTTTAATTGCCGTGGCTTTATTTGATAGTTATCTTTTGCTTCGTAGCGGGTCATCAACTTCGGTTGGAGCGTTATTGGTATTTGGTTTGGTTTGGTTGTTTTGGACAGTAATTCGCTGGTGGCAACGGCGCAAAACCATTTCACCGAGACAGATGCTGCAAGTGGTGTATACCAGCTTTTTATTTGGCACGGTTATGTTGACATGGCTTGGGTTTCAATTTCAGAGTGTGTTACTCAATCGGCTGGGAAGAAAAATTGATTTTAATGGACGCGAAGTTTTATGGAGTTTTAGTTGGAGTGGATTTAAAGATAAACCGATAATTGGTTGGGGTTGGATGTCGGCCTGGCGCACTCAAAAATTTTTCCATAATCGTGAATTTTGGTGGGCACTTACTAATAATTATTGGTCTCATAGTGCAATGATGGATGTTTTACTCGGTGGCGGAATAATTGGTGCGACTCTTTTGTTATTTGCAATTGTCTGGAGCGGCGCGCGACAACTTGGATCTGTTTGTTCAGAAATTTCTGGACAGTGGGCTTTTGCGGCAACCTGGTTTGTGATCGCGGCCTCAACTCAGGAGAGTTTTATAATTGGCAACCACTTTATGTGGGTGTTGCTAGTTTCATCAATGATTGGTTACCAAGCAGATCAAAACGAAGATTCGTTAAATAAAACTATTTCTCCTGCGTAAGTTTGATCAT
>JBAXAW010000104.1:0-5647 GCA_037142305.1 Actinomycetota bacterium | reverse complement strand
ACGACATCTTTGCCACCAGCAAGCCAATGCGCGTAGTGGGCGTGCAGACACTTTACGCCGGTGCGTGTGCCGGCAACCCCGCCGTGTGGTCGCGGCCCGATGTGCTCCGCTGGTATTTGACTGTCGCGCTCAATCGCATACATCATGTGCGTCTGTGCAAGTTCTTGTGGATCAACTTCGCTTTCGGCAAGATCAATGCAACCTGCAGACTCTAAACGACTCACGAGCAGATGCGGTTGCGAACCGACAAGCCAAAACCTTGTCGGCATCGGTGTGCCATCAAAAAGTAGTGGTTCGTTTTTTACAACGACTGGGTCGCCAGTGGTGTCTCGCACAACAACTTCGAAATCGCCCTGTGGTCGGCGTCCGAGTAGTTCTGTGACTCGTGCAATGTCTCGGTCAGTTGCTTTAAGCATTGCTAGTCACGAATATTTTCAAAGACTTCACGAAGATGTTCGAGGTCAGAAATTGTGTCAACATCTTGAGCAGAGCCAACACAGGGGATCTCTTCTATTAAATCTCGGTGTGACTTAAACAGCATGCGTGCACCGTCATCACCAGTCTCGGGCAAGAATTGCCAGAGCTCTGCATGCAGACGCACTGGATTGCCGCGCACACCGTTGTAAGTTGCAACTGCAAGTGGAGAATTAGATGCTGCAACTTCAAGCCACGCTGTCGCACGAACAGCAGGTTGATCGGCAAGACCAACTACAACTGCTTGTGCGCCAAGTTCTCGAGCAACATTGATGCCACATTGCAAAGAACTTGCAAGACCTGATTGCCAAAGTGGATTATTAACAATTTGTACAGTGTCGCTACTGTTGACATCTTCAATTTCGAGAGCCGAGAACAATTTAACTGCTCCGGTTACAACAACTACATTTTCAAATTTCGCATCTAGTAAGTGCTGAAGTGACCACGAACAAACAGAGCGCTTTGAAATAAGTGCCGTAAGTTTGTGTTCGCTTCCGCTAAAGCGACTTCCTCCACCTGCCGCCAGCAAAATTGCGACTGTAGAAGAACTAGTTTTCAAGAAAACTCTCGCGAGTGGCTACTATTTTTGCGTTGTTTTGCCACTACCCAACAAATTACTTGGTGTGATCTTCAATACGACGCACACGCGGGTGATCGTGTCAAGGGTCGGCGAGAAATGGCCATTTTCAATTCGATTAATTGTTTTGCGGTCAATTCCAGCCAATTGGGCGAGATTATCTTGGCTCATTTCGGCGTCAATGCGAAGTTTACGCAATTGCTTTGCAACCGCTTCTTGTTGAAGCGCAATTTTTGCTTTCAGAATTTTTTGAGAAATCGCCATAATTTATCGAGCCTTTGTTCAGGGAGAGTCTAATTTCGCACTAAATGCTACCGAGTTTTCAGATGAGGCGCGCTACAGACATTGACCAGCCACAAATTTTCACGTCATACTCTCAGATGAGGCGCGCTGTCAATTGACCAGCCGCAAAGTTAAAGATTGTACTTATCTGGTACTGTACTCTCAATTTTTGAACGAGTGTCAAAAATTTAGATGACGCGATCTTATTTGATTTGATGTGACTTGATGTGACATACGGCTTATTACCTATGGATTGGGCCAGTGCTTTCGCGAAGTGATGGTACAACGCGACCCACGCGACGACCAATGATCTCGGCGCAAATCGAAATAGCAGTCTCTTCTGGGGTACGTGAACCGATGTCAAGACCAATTGGAGACATCAAGCGATCAAGGTCGGCTGTTGCCGTTACCCCGACTTCGGTCAGTCGTTCGAGACGTTTAGCGTGAGTCTTTCGACTTCCCATGACGCCGATGTAGCCGACATTTGTTGCCAGTGCGCCCTGAATTGCGGGTACATCAAACTTCGGATCGTGGGTCAAGATGCAGATTGCGTCGCGGGGTCCGAAATCTGCGCCACGAGCAGTTAGGACTGGCGTGGGCCAAGTGACGAGTACTTCATCAGCCATCGGAAATCGACGCTTTGTTGCAAAAACTTCACGAGCATCGCAGACCACAACGTAGTAGCCAAGCACCTTGGCAACCTTTGCTAATGCAGCAGTGAAATCGACAGCACCAAAAATAATCATTTGTGGCGGAGGAGAAAAAGATTCAACGAACACACGCACAGTCGGTGTGTCGTGCAGATCTTCTGGGGTGACTTGACCAGAGGGTCCGTAATTGCGCACGCTCGTGCGACCAGCTTCAAGTTCGCCGAGCGCATCGCGCACGGCAACACGGTCTAATTCTGAGTCGCCAAGAGTGCCTAGATTTGCGAGGCTGGGAGTTGCTAATAAAGTTGCACCGATATTTGGGCCGTCGATGACGGTCAACATAACTACCGGCTTATTATTGCGAATTAATTCTGCAAGAGTCAAGTAAATAGTTGACATCAAATTACCAATTGAGTGGCTGAATAAACAGGTGCACGACTCCGCCACAAGTTAGACCGACCGCGAATGCTTCATCATCTGAGTAACCGAATTTGACGAGCCGTCCGGCGCTGTCACTAGCCAAAATTTCAAGTGCCTCTGCAACAACAGCACCTTCGACACAACCGCCAGAAACAGAACCGCTAACTTCGCCATCTTGATTAACGGCCATCGCCGCGCCAGGATCTCGTGGCCCAGAGCCTTCAATGTCAACGACTCGAGCGATAGCGACGCGTTTATTCTGCGAACGCCAATGATCTATGTCGCTGAGAATTTCACGCATTTGTCATCATCCTTTGTTGTTCGTTTGAGTTTCTTGAAATCACTTCAGTTAAACGTTGCAGAGCATCAAGCGAGTGCCCCTCGACGAAGTCATCAATGAACGGTAATGCAGCAGCCATGCCTCTGGCTAATGGCGCATAGCCAGGGCTCACTTTTAATGGATTCACCCAGATCATTCGAAACGCTACTCGATTTAGTCGTTGCATCTGTTCGGCTAAAACTTCTGGGTCGCCACGATCCCATCCATCTGAGAGCACCACAAATATGGACCCACGAGCCATCCCACCGATGCCCCAATGGTCATTAAAAGTTCTTAAACACTCACCAAGTCGTGTGCCACCGCTCCAGTCTGAAACTTGCGTTGAAGTTTGTGCGAGTGCGCGGTCGGGGTCACGGCTCGTGAGTTCTTTCGTAATTCGTGTCAGTCGGGTGCCAAAAGTAAATGCTTCAACACGTTGACGACCTACAACTGCGGCATGCATAAATCTAAGTAATGCCCTTGCATACGGTTCCATTGAGCCTGAAATATCTAGAAGCACGACAAGTCTTCGCAATCGAGTGCTCGGCTCTCGCCAATATCTTTCGATCGGCTCGCCGTCATGTTGCAACGAAGCGCGCATCGTGCGACGAATATCGTGACGCGCGCCATGATGATTTGAATTTTTTAGTCTTAGTGATTTTTTTGGTGGCCCTGCCAAACGAAGACGAGTCATAAATTGTTCTGCTTCGCGGAGTTCGGCGTCGCTGTATTCTGCAAAATCTTTTTCTCGTAAAGTTTCAATACTTGAAAAACGAAGCGTGATTGTATTTTCATCATCAATCGGCTCGACAGTTTCGTTATTTTTGTCTTGGTCGTTTTCGTCATCAACTAATAATGTCATCGAAATAGTTTCTGGTTCTTCATCGGATCTGTTGATTGCAATACTTTGATCCCAAAAAACTGCAAAGGCGCGATCAAACATTGGTGTGTCTTCATGTCTGCGTACCAAAGTTGCATGCGCTGCCCAGTAGACATCGTTGCGGTTTTTGAGACCAAGCTGTGCTAGGGCGCTGACAAAAACAATTACAGAATCAAGCGGTGCATCTAAGCCAACACCACGCAAGATGCGAGCGAACGCCACTGCCATATTGTGGGCTGGCGATGCTGCTGATGCAGTATTCATTAGTCGTTGTACAGCCCTCGCTCAAAGGCTTGTTTAACAAGGCCAGCAACACCGCTGTTGCGAACTCGTTCGTGATCTTCGCGATACTTAAGCACGGTGCCGAGAGTTGCTTGCACGACTGACTCATCAAGTTCTCGTACACCGAGTCGACCAAGTGCAGTAGCCCAGTCAATTGTTTCGGCGACACCAGGCGGCTTGTATAACTGCATTTTACGTAGAGTCTCAACAGCAGCACTGACTTGCCGCGCGAGCGATTCATTTACTTGTGGCACACGGCGGCGAACAATCTCAACTTCACGCTCAAAGTCAGGGTGCTCAACCCAGTGATACAAGCAACGCCGTTTTAATGCGTCATGCACATCTCGAGTGCGATTTGATGTCAGCACAACTAACGGCGGAGTAGTCGCTTTATATGTGCCAAGTTCAGGGATCGTAATTTGAAAATCAGACAGTACTTCTAATAAATAAGCCTCAAATTCATCATCTGCGCGATCTATTTCGTCAATCAATAAAACCGGCGAAGTGCCTTCGTGCTGATCAATCGCTCGCAACAATGCGCGTCGAATCAAAAATTTTTCGCTGTATAACTGTCCCTCAAGTTTGTCGGCACTGAGCGAAGAAGCTTCTCCGGTTGCCTCAAGGGTTCGAAGATGTAACAACTGGCGCGAATAATCCCAGTCGTACATTGCTTGTGCGGCGTCGATGCCTTCATAACATTGCAAACGAATTAGTTCGCTGTTGCGAATTGTCGCCAAAACTTTTGCGAGTTCTGTCTTGCCGACACCAGCTTCACCTTCAAGCAGCAACGGCCGATTTAGCGACATCGCTAGAAAAACTGCTGTTGCTAATCCATCGCTCGCAAGGTAGTTATTTTCGTCTAATGCACTGCGGACATCGGCAACGTTCTGCAAACTCATATCATCCTCATCTCATCAGGATAATCAGGTGATCATCGTCTACGAGTCGAAACCCAACCCAAGTCGGTCTAGCAAACGAAGCCACAGATTGCGTTTGCCAGTACGGTCTTCGTAGTCAAGCGACCATCGCGTGGCTTGTATGCCGATAAAACAAAACGGCTCGGGAGGAAACGCCCTCGGTTTGGTTTGCACGAATTCTGTTTGAGTGGCTCGAGTCGAACTACCTGCGAGCAGATCAAGCATTACTTCGCCACCAAATCGCGATGCTGCGACCCCGAGACCTGTGTAGCCGATTGCATATGCGACACGATTTTTATAATGCGTTCCCCAGAACACGCTGTAACGCGAACAAGTATCAATCGGTGCACCCCACATGTGCGAGAACTTGACGCCCTCAAGTTGAGGAAATGTTGTGAAGAACTGGCTTGACAACATCGCCCAACTCTCTGGTCGCGATTCGAGTTCTTTATCCATCTGGCCACCGAAATAATAAATCGCGTCGTATCCGCCCCATAAAATTCGATTATCAGCAGTCAACCTAAAGTAGTGAAACTGATTTGAGCAATCTGCGAGACCTTGGCGATTGTGCCAACCGATACTTTCAAGCTGTTGCGCTGTCAACGGTTCAGTGACCAAGCAGTAGTCGTAAACGGGTGCAATGTATTTGTTCATCTTGCGTAGCAATGGTTTAAAAGTATTTGTTGCAAGTGCCACATTCTGTGCTTGAATTTTTGCTAGTGCCGTCTTGATCTCAATGCCAGATTTGTTCTCAGAAATTTCACCGGCGCGAGTGTCTTCGTAGATTCGCACACCGAGAGTTTGCGCCACGCGTTTTAAACCCCATGCCAAACGAGCTGGGTCAAC
>JBAXAW010000103.1:0-5657 GCA_037142305.1 Actinomycetota bacterium | reverse complement strand
TCTTTGTATTTGATCACGGTATAGACGATCACTACAGCAACAATTACTCCGATAATTCCAGCTACTGCGAAAACAGGCCGCTGTAAGTCGTCAATAATTTTTGCGTTCGGTCCTTTTGGTTGCCAAGTATCCTGCGGAGAATTTTTGCCGCAACTAGCCGCGACTACTGCCAGCGTTGCGAAACCGAATACCGCTCGAGAGTTTTTGCAAACCATGCGCCAAACGCTAGTCACAAGATTCTTTAGGTTGCGATGTCGTTGAGAGTGATTCACGGCACGACCAACTCAATACTCTGACCTTCAACACCTGGAACACTCAAAATATATGAAGTTCCAACAGGCGCTGGCTTATTTATCTTGAGCACTAGTGATTGCTCAGAACCTTGAGCCGTTAACTGGGTACAGACTAGATTTTTTTCAGTAGCGCCTTCTGGCTCAGAAAGAGTTCTTGTGCCGAGGTCGGCAACTAGTCGAAATTCTTTGGCATCCATATTGTGAAAAATAAAATTTGTTGATGTTGCCCGTCGAACTGTCACAGAATTCTGGGGTTGATTAAACCCAACAACCCTCGCTGTCAATTTGCCGTCTACTAATTCAATAGTTGCATCTATTGAACTGCGCAAAGACAATGTGCCCGTGGCGTCTTTGTCAAAATGCTCTGAGCGCTCTGCGCCACATTCTGGTAACTCATGTGATTCTTCTTTTGCTGCAACTAGTTCTTCACGCACACCAGTAGTTGCACTTAAGATTCCCGCTGCAAAGATACCCACCGCTCCAAGCACACAAACTCCAACAACCAGTGAACGTTTCATGTCGGGCTTGATTGCGAATAATGTTCCGCCGATTAACACAAGCGAACCAAAAACGATAAACAGTGATGCGCCTGTTGTTTTGTTAACCGTGAGCATGATTCGTGAAAACGAATAGATAACAACACCCAGACCTAGTGCGGCTAATACTGGAAACTCGATTGGATTAAGAATTCGCTTGCGAGCGAGTGCATTGTAATTTGTATCTTTCGAAGCCCGTTCGCTCCAAGATTGCACCATCCACTCGGCAAGAGACGCCAACACGACAACTAATCCAGTGAAAAAAACTATTGCTGATGTAACCAACCCGAGCGCCAATAACACCACACCAATGCTGGTCACCAATGGCCACATACTTTGACTCGCCAATTCTTTTGACGCATCCGGAGTTGCTGTTGTTGTTTGCCCGTCACGAGTAACAACAGCGATGCCAGCCAAAAGCGCCGAAACAACAATCAACATGCTGATCGCGACACCCGCAATGGCAACCTGATCTAAGACAAACAACGACATGATCAGTGCCGCAATCGAAATCATCGTCACACCCAAGAAGTATTTAAATCCAGTCGAAAACATCATCCCTACTTTTGCACGTACACAACGAACCACATCGTTGCAAAAATCACAGCGAGTGAATACCAATAAACACTATGAGCCAGTACCAAATCGTGATCGCTATTGCGACTAGCGAAAGATCTAAACATAGTCATCAACGTGAAACCCAAACCAATAACAATCAGCACGGTCATCGTGGCTGTTACTGCGTAAAACATCATCGTGTAACTGCTGTCGCGAACACCAATATTCATTTGCATGTAAACAGCAATTTGCGCATTAATGAGAGCGATCTCAGTCAGTAATGCAACTGCTAGTGCAAGAGTCGTGTGTTTTGAGTCTGCACGGCGGGAAGAATAATTCGCCCACTGCACCATGATGCAAGTGATTACAAACGTCAACATCATCGTGTTGGTTGCAACCTCTGGGATCTTGATATTTTCTGGCAACCAGTCGCGCAACATCTTGCTGCCATCTGAAGACTCGCGCAATGGTGCGTTGGCCCTGAACTGCAACCAGATTGCGAGCATCGAACCGATCAACATTGCGCTTGCTGCCGACATTAAAGCGCTTAAAACTAAAGCCTGACGTCGCATCACAATTTTTGGTCCTGAATTTAGTGCTGTTGCGCTAGTGCTCATAAGTTAGTGCTCATGAGATCGCCTGAACTGTTTCAAAAATTTCTTCATCTGCGATCTCACCAGAACGCGATGATTTAACAACAAGACCAACGAAAGCAAATATGAAAATTAAAAATATTGCTTGACCAAGCGCTGCAACAGAGTTCCAGATTTGGCTGTTGTCGCCCAACTCGCCTGTCATGCGGGCTGCAGGTTGATCAGTGAAGCCAGCGATGTAATAAGGCAAGGCCGCTAATACAACAGCGAGTACACCGAGCAATCCAAGACCTATGACTGGCATGGTTGGCATCTTTCGACCCCAGATTCTTGGACCAAAATGAGCAATTGCTCCGAACGAACTCAACACCACTCCGTAACAAATATAGATGAGTACTGCCTCTTCAAACACTGTGTTTGATAATTTCAAATCGCTGATCCGCAACAAAGCGTTTCCGAGCATGCCAGTTAGCACCATGCCGACACCAAAGAACGCAAGAACAAACGCGGCGCTGGGTTTTGCTTTTTCATTTTTCATCGCCAACAAACACAAACCGAGCACAATCAGTACACCGAGCATCGGAAGTGCGTTGAACATCAAAAACGGCAACAGGCTTTTCGCAACATCATTAAGGTTGCCGTCTAGTTGTAACGAATAAAAAGATTGTGTCACCGTGCCGATTAAAGCTGTGCTCATTACACCGATACCAATAAACAGGCCTCCGCGTAGTGGTTGCTTACCTTTATTCATTGTTGCAACTACTTGTGCAAGTACGCCAAGAGTTGAAACTGCCAGCAAAAATACTTGTGGTGATGTGAGTGCCCAACCAATCCAAGCGTTGACTCCATCAGTTGCGCCGAATGTTGCTCGCTCGTAAGTGTGATCTACCGCGACAAAAATTAATGCTCCAGCCATAACTGGAAGTGTGAGAATAAGCGACACGCTCGTCACAAGTGATGACCAAACAAAAATTGGCGCATCAATAAGAGTCATCCCTGCACGACGCGATGTGAGAATTGTGGTTGCGATACTTGCACTCACTAGTAGTAGCCCTGCTATTACTAGTCCTAAACCAACAATAAATAGATCAACCATTTGTGGGTCACCGCCGCCGGGCCCACCATTGCCAAGATATGCAACACCGACAATGATCATTCCGAAAAACCATAGGTAAGCACCAAACGCGGCCGCTCTCGCAAAAGCAAGAACTTGACTGCCAATTTGCATTGGCACAATTGCCAATGCGATACCGAGCGTCATTGGCGCAATTGAGCCAAAAATTAAGCCGACACGAAAAATTGAAAACAATTGTGTCGCACTTGTTGAATCGATTAAATCACTTGTCGAACTAATTCTTTCAACATCAAGAACTACTCCAACGACAACAACAGCAAGTGTCCACAATAGAGAAACTGAAACCATCAGTCGACCAATTCGTTGATGGCTTGTTGTTACTAACCAACTCGAAATTTTGCTGAAAGAACTTATGCCAGAAACCGTGCCCGAATTAGGCATCGCAGAATTCACATTAATGACGTTCATAACTCAGATAACGCTAACAGTTAAGCCCTTTGGCTTGGAAACTTCTTTATCGCACGAAGTCGCTGAATTGCTTGATTAAATAGCAAGTTTTATAGAAGGACATCAATCATCAATGCACCGAAAAGCACGGTCACATAGGTAATTGAAAAAGAGAAAACCTTCATTGACCAAGCTTCGGTTGGTTTGCGCCCAAGCATTGCAGTCCCGACTGAAAAACCAAGCCCTACAACGATTGCAGTACCACCGTAAATCCAGCCAAGATTCGCAACTGGCATCAATACAAGGGTCGCTGCCGCGAGAATCACCGTGTACCAAAACATCGTGCGAACCGTGCGCTCAAGTGAAACTACTACCGGCAACATTGGCACGTTTGCCGCACGGTATTCATCAGCGTGACGAATAGCGAGAGCCCAAAAATGAGGTGGAGTCCAAAGAAACATAATTATGAAGAGCCAAACCGCTGGCCAGCCAACAGAATTCGTAACTGCGGCCCAACCAATGAGAGTTGGCATAGCTCCGGCGGCACCACCGATAACGATGTTTTGCTTGCTCGTGCGCTTCAACCACAACGAATAAATGAACACATAAAACGCTGTGGCGCTGAGAGCCAGGCATGCAGATAGCAAGTTTGCGCCAGTCCACAAAATCGCGAATGCAAAAACTTCTAAAACCATCGCAAACACAAGCGCGTTTTTTGGCGCGATTAACCCAGTGACAAGTGGTCGAGTTTGCGTTCGTTTCATCAATTTGTCGATGTCACGATCGATATACATATTTATTGTGTTTGCACCGCCAGCGGCGAGAGTTCCACCGAGCAAAGTTATTGCGATCAACGACCACGCTGGCCATTTGCCGGCTGCCAAGACCATCGTCGGCACTGTCGTAACTAGTAACAATTCGATGATTCTTGGTTTGGTCAAAGCGATATATCCGCCAACAATTGTTTTAGGCGAACGCCTTGATTCGTGCGAGAACAACCGCGAAGGCACCACTGGACGAACATTTAGTGTCACGCGCCAAGCGTACGATGCTTGAGCATCAAAGCCCAACCGATCTAGCCATGAAATTAAGGTGTCACTAATAATCTCACGAATTCAAAATCTCAAACCAAAATCTCCGAGCCTAAAAACCTGAACTAAAGTCACACCGTCACGCCACAATGGAAAGGTGAGATACATGGCAAGAGCCAGTGTTCAACCGTCCCAGGTTTTAGACCCAGATGTTGACGACGCAACCAAATCAGACAAGCCGTGGATTGTCATCGTCTGGAACGACCCGATCAATTTGATGTCATATGTAACTTTCGTATTTCAAAAACTTTTTGGTTACAGTCTCGAAAAAGCGACTGAATTGATGCTCGATGTTCACCACAAAGGTCGGGCTGTTGTCTCGAATGGATCTCGAGAGCGCGCAGAGTTTGATGTTTATCGACTTCACGAACATGGTTTATGGGCAACGATGGAGCACGAAACATTGTGAAAATAAATAAAGGACCCGTTGTGCGCACCAATGATGGCACATACAAATTGGCCTTACCAAAAGATCACTGCGAAGTATTGACACATCTAATTACCGAACTTCGCGACTCATTATTGACGACAACCGATGATTCCTCACTTCGACGATTATTTCCGACGGCTTATCACAACGACGTAAAAAAAGATGCTGAGTATCAACGCTTGATGCGTGAAGAATTGCTGGCATCGCGACTTGCATCAATTGAGACCGCGCTAGAAGTGATTGGTGCAAGCAACGAACTATCAGAATCTGAGATTGATGCCTTTGCGCGAAGTATTAATTCGTTACGGCTAGTAATCGGCACGACTTTAGATATTGCTGAGTCTGATTACGGCGACCTAAACATCGAATCACAACAATCAAATTCACCTGAGACTGAACCACACGAAGAAAAGTTGATTCAGAGCGAACTTTATGACTACCTGGGCTGGCTACTTGAATGGACAGTTGGGGCGCAAAGTGAAGGGCTTTAAATCTTTTCCGAATTCTTTTCGCAAGTTCTTAGGTTTTTCGGCAACTAGCGGTGATAGATTTCAAGGGTTCTCAACGGATAGTAGGTCCCTGCCCCCATCGTCTAGTGGCCTAGGACACCACCCTTTCAAGGTGGCGGCACGGG
>JBAXAW010000102.1:0-5745 GCA_037142305.1 Actinomycetota bacterium | reverse complement strand
TCGCGCAAAGACAAACTGCGATAATCAATTACGCAGTGGTAGACGAATCAGAGATTGTGGTATTTACGAGTAGCACTCTTGGATATGAGTCACTCGCCCGTGGTAAGAAAACTGCAGCATTTCTTATTGACGCCGAAATTATTGATTCGCCATCAATTAAGTTCGGCTGGCCAGTTTCACTATCTGACGACGGAAAGTTTTGGACAAATCGACTAGACGAGGTCAGGTTCACCGAAATTCTAAATTACCTCGTTGCTTCGTCCAGTGACGACTGGGAGAAGGTTCGCGCTGAAACGATGCGTGAGATTATTAATTTTGATCCTGGCAACTCACAATTTGTTGCGATGGTTCAATCATTGCGTGCCGATTGGTAGCACTAACAATTATCTTGCAGATTCCCGACTAGCGTTATCTTCAACATCTAGGGAGTAAAGCTTTGCAAGTATTGATATCCACATCAAGTTTTAACTTGGATAACTTCGCACAATTGTCGGATCTAAAGAATGCTGGAGTCGAAGTCAAACTCAACCCATTCGCGGCTCGCCTGACCGAAGACCAAGTCATTGAGTTACTCGGCACTGACACAGTTGGCCTAATTGCCGGTCTTGAACCACTAACAAAAAATGTTTTACAAGCCGCAAAATCACTCAAAGTTATTGCCAGAGTAGGAACAGGTCTAGACAGCGTTGATCTTGCTGCTGCAAAACAACTCGGAATCATCGTATTAAATACACCTGATGCGCCGACTAAGGCAGTTGCCGAATTGACACTTGCTCATATTTTAGGTTTGTTGAGAAATATTTCGCAAGCAGATCGCCAAATTCGTGGTGGTGTTTGGAAAGGCCTCATGGGATCGTTACTTGAAACAAAAACAGTTGGGATCGTTGGCTTTGGCAGAATCGGCAAACGCGTTGCAACCTTGCTATCTGCTTTTGGTGCTTCAGTTATTATTAGTGATGCGCAAGTAAAATCTAGTGATTATCCAAATGTTGAGTTAGATGAACTTTGTATCAAGTCAGATATTCTCAGTTTGCATCTTCCATATAGCGAAGCAACCCATCACATAATTGATGAAAAGCGAATAAATCTAATGAAGAAAGGTTCATACATTGTGAATATTTCTCGCGGAGGATTAGTTGATGAAGCAAAGTTGCTCGTCGCACTAAAGTCTGGACAAATCGCAGGCGCTGCGCTGGATTGTTTTGAACAAGAACCTTACGAAGGTGAATTACGAAATCTCGAAACTGTACAGATCACCGCGCATATGGGTTCGTACGCCCGTGAAACTCGTGACCTGATGGAGCAAGAAGCAAGTCGATTATTGGTTAACGCACTAAACGAAATGAACCTTCTCAAATGAAAATTATCGCAATAATTCCGGCTCGACTAGCAAGCACGAGGTTTCCGAATAAACCTCTCGCAAAAATTCTCGGCAAGTCAATGATTCAGCACATTGTTGAGCGGGTAAAACTTTGTAACGAAATTGATGAAGTAGTTGTCGCCACATGCGACCAAGAAATTGTTGAACATGTGCAGTCGCTTGGCTACAAAGCAATAATCACCAGCAACCTGCATGAACGAGCGTCGGACAGGTGCGCTGAAGCAATCACCAAAATCGAGAACGCAGATTCGACATCTTTTGACATCGTGGTGATGGTGCAGGGCGACGAACCAATGACAGACCCTCGAATGCTTTCCGATGTGTTGCGACCATTCGCCGATGCTCCGAAACTCGCGGTCGTAAATCTTTACGCAGATATTCAACCGGGCGAATTTAATAGCCCGAACTGTGTCAAAGTCGTGATGGACCTCGTTGGAAATGCCTTATATATGTCACGCGCTCCCATCCCAGTATCCACAGATGGAGTTGAGCGTCCAGCGGGCAAACAACTTGGACTAATCGCTTTCCGCCGCGATGCCTTGCAAAAATTCACCGAGCTAGAACCAACGCCATTAGAAATCTACGAGTCAGTTGACATGCTCAGATATCTCGAACATGGGATCAAAATTCGAATGCAACGAACCGCTTACCGCACACACGCAGTCGATATCCCAGCAGACATCGTCGAGGTTGAGCGTTTGATGAAGTTGAAAACTAATTAAAAATTAAATGCATAAAATTTTTGAAGTTAACGCCTCAATTTTGACAATCTGGGACACTAATCAGACGTGCCAGAAATATAAAAACGATGACGAATCTTTGTTGCTCTGGCAACACTTCACTGGCTCTGAGCATCCTGTAAATACTGTTTCAATCAGCGATGTTTTAGAACAAAATGCCAACGAGATCAGATCAAAAATTCTCAACTTTATTTATAGTGTTGGAGAAAACGTCGCTAATTCGTCGAAAACTAAACTTAAATTTGAGTCAGATTTTGATTATTTTTGGATGACACAGTTTCAATCTCGTCCGTATACGCAGTCCGCGCAATTAAACGCTCTGGCTAAAATTTTCGCACTCATAGAAATTGTTAAAGCCCACCAATTTGAACAGATACAAATCTGCACCTCAGACTCGAACTTGAGCACAGTTATTGCTTCGATTGCTAAATCAAATTATTTAAGATTTAAAGAGATCTCGTTTAATGGCGATATTGCTCCAACCTCAATAAAATCACAATTCAAAAAAATAATGCCGAAGCCGTTACTCGCCTTAATTGCGTTATTGCAGCAAACTAGAGTCATGGCAAAACTAAAGACAAATAAGACTTCACCAACTCATACAACCCTCTCTGGCTCAATTTCGTTTTTTGATTATTGGTATCGCTTCGGGGCCACAGTTAACGAAACGCGAAAATTTGAGTCACAATATTGGACAAACTTGGTTGACGAGTTGAAAGATACAGGTGTCAACTGGCTGCATAATCTCGTAGATCAGCACAAAAAATCTGAACTAATTAAGGCCGGATCGTTACAAAATGACTTCAATCTCGCAAATGTAAATAATCAACATTTGATAATTGACTCAGTCGCTGAGTCAAGGGTTGTACTTAAGTCAGCAAAAAGTTATTTGAAACTCTTGATTCAATCGCTCTGGCTTAAAAAATATAAGGCTGCGTTTACACTCAGCGATACGGCTGTCAATTTTTGGCCGATTTTTAAGAATGAGTGGCTCAATTCTTTGCGTGGATATGAGGCAATGATCAATTGCATACGATTTCAACGACTCGAATTTATTTTGCAACGACTACCCAAGCAACGACTCGGCTTCTACTTAATTGAGAACCAACCGTGGGAGATGGCGCTTATTCATCTTTGGCGTAAATACGATCACGGTCAACTAGTAGGTGTGGCCCACTCAACTGTGAGATTTTGGGATCTGCGACTTATGTCTGACCCACGCAGATTTTTGGACGCTAATAAAAATACGATGCCTCGACCCAATTTGGTAGCAGTTAATGGACCACTTGCACATGCATCGCTAGTTGATGCCCGATACCCCGAAAATGAACTCGTCGATGTTGAAGCCTTGATGTATCAACACTTGGCAAACACGCCGACTGACAATCGCAAAAAATCTAGCGACGCGTCGAAAGTAACAACAATTCTGGTAGCGACTGATTTTCTTGAAAGTGCTACTCAAACGCAAATGAAACTTTTAAACGAACTATTAGAAACAACTCAAGCTAAAAATTTACGTGTATTACTAAAACCACATTGGAGCCAAACATTTAAGGATCTTCATCCACAAATTGAAGTTGTCTCGGGCAAAGAAGACCTCGCTACTTATTTTGCTCAGTGTGATGCTTTGTACTGCAGTGCGATCACTTCGGCAGTTATAGATGGCGTATGTGCAGGTGTGCCTGTGATTCAATGCTTAGATCCGCAATCATTTAACCTGAGCCCACTTCGCGGTCGTGTTGAAGTGCAAGTGGTTCGGACGACCGAAGAATTAAGAAGTGCGATCAATAACTTAGGCGGTACACCACCGATTATTAAGCCGAACACGCTGTTTAATCTCGACTCTCAACTCCCTAAATGGAAAGCACTTATCGCAACAGAAGCAACTAAGAAATAATTATCGTAGAATTAAACGGTGGCGATCAAAGATAGTTTCTCGGAAACTGATTCGCGTCTAAAACTTTTCGCGACTGAATCTGAGGTTTTTAAATTTACAGCAAAGCTTCTAACTGAAATTATTGAAACAACTGTTAATGAACAACAAAACTGCAACGGAATAGTTGCTGCTGGGCGGTCAATCACAAAATCTTTAGAGTGTCTTTTGCCGCTGTCTATAGATTGGCGACGAGTTAACTGGTTTCTTGCCGACGAGCGATGTGTCGCTAGTGACGACCCGCAACGCAATGATCTACAAATTCGGCAAGTTCTACAAAAAACTCTTGGCAACACATACGGCAATGTAAAAAGCCCACGAGCCGACATAAATCTTGAAGAAGCAGTTAAAGAATATGCAACTAGAATTGACGAAATCAATATGTTTGACTTTTGTCTTCTAGGTATGGGCGATGACGGCCACATCGCGAGCCTTCTGCCAGGTCATCGGGCACTTAAGTCAACCGATCGCTGTTGTCTAGTGAGCGACTCACCTAATCCGCCAAGTCAAAGAATTACCCTTTCGATGAGCACACTACGTAATACAAAGAATCGAATTGTTGTCACTACTAGTGCAACAAAAAAACAAGCGGTGCGCGAATTTAGAAATAATCCACAAACACCAGTACGAATTTTTGAACCAACTGTGGTTGCCTTAGATCATGGAGCATCTAAATGAAAACTGTTCTGCTCTGCGGAGGTTTTGGCACCAGAATTAGAGATGTCGCCGATGACATTCCAAAGCCATTAATCAAAGTTGGCGAGATGCCGATCTTGTGGCATCTGATGGGATACTACGCAAACTTTGGGTTTTCTGAATTTGTCTTGTGTCTGGGTTATAAATCTGAAACAGTTGTTGATTTTTTTCGCAAACAAAATGGGGAATTGGCACAATTACCTACAAAACCTGAGTTGCCAAATATCCACGAATTCAAAGGTTTAATCAACCGCCATAATTGTGTCGTCACACTTGTTGATACTGGGCTTGAGGCAATGACTGGTGCGCGGCTTCGAAAGATACAGCAATTAATTGGCGACGAAACCTTCATGCTTAGTTATGGCGATGGCTTAAGTGATGTTGATCTTGGCAAACTGGTTAAACATCATCAAGACAACAAAAAGTTTCTGACGGTCACTGGTGTGCGGCCACCAAGTCGTTTTGGCGAGTTGCAAGTTGATGACACAAATAATGTCACCGGTTTCAACGAAAAGCCTCAGGCATCTGGCGGAAGAATCTCTGGTGGATTTTTTGTGTGTGAACCAAATGTTTTTGACTACCTTGAGCCTCGCGAAGATCTTGTGTTTGAGAAAGAACCAATTCAGAAAATTGTGCACGAATCACAGATGACGATGTACCCCCACGATGAGTTTTGGCAGTGCATGGATACCTACCGTGACTGGGAGTTGCTTAATCAAATGTTCAAATCTGGGAAGGCTCCATGGGTTCGCTCTTAGAAGCAGTCTCAAGCTTCAGGGGAAAGCGCATCGTGGTTACTGGCGATACAGGGTTCAAGGGATCTTGGCTCTCATTATGGTTGCATCTTGCTGGTGCAGAAGTTTATGGTTACGCATTGCCGGCTGAATCTGAGAAAAGTCATTTTGAGCAACTCGGTTTAAAAAAACTCATCCAACACCAAGATGGTGATGTTCGTGATTCTGAAAGCCTTAATCGCTTCATCAATTCTTCGAAAC
>JBAXAW010000101.1:0-5904 GCA_037142305.1 Actinomycetota bacterium | reverse complement strand
AGTTTTGCTGTTGTTGCGATGTCACCGGCGAAAACGGCAACTTCGCCAGGTTTGCAAATGACAGTTTCGCCACCAACATCTAAAACCATTTCGCCACCCGAAATAATTAGCAACTGTCGGTGCACATTTTCAAAGTGTGAGAAGTCGCAGTCTTCAACGACTGGCGCAATCGCCACACGCCATGTCCAGCCAGAAACTCCTGGTGTTTGGCTCGCAATTTCGTAACTTGTTCCGCGGCCGTTGGGCCACTGAGCCTTCAAGTGTTCGGCAAATCTTTGTATCACCATAAGTTGTTAAAACAAAACTAGTGCATCACGAATAGCGACGGTAGACCACCAGTGTGAATAAATATCACATTTGAATCTGCGTTAAATTCACCGTTCGTATCGCGCCCGAGTAACCCAGAAAAACCCTTGGCGCTGTAAACAGGGTCGAGCACCCACGCACCGCGATGGGCCGCCCAAGTTGTTGCTTCGGCCGCCGCATGTGTTGGCACCGCATAATCGCTGCCCATGTATTTCGCGTCAATCAACACATCATCTTGAGTCGCACGAACTGTTTCGCCGAGCAGAGCGAGTGTTTCGTTTGCTAATGCTGCAACACGAGAGGCATTTAAAGCAACACCCTTGGCAACGCCGATGCCGATAATTTTTGGCAAAACTTTTTGTGGATCATTTGCGCGGGCGCGAATTAATCCCGCGACGAGACCAGCATGTGTGCCGCCACTTGAAGTTGTAAACAAAATAACATCGGCAACAAATTTCTGGGTTTCACATTGCGTGATGATTTCATTAAATGCATTCGCATATCCAATTGCACCAACAGCAGTGCTACCACCAATCGGGATTGAGTGCGGTCGCTGGCCGTCATGAATTAAGTCTTTTGTTAATTCAGCGCAGGCCGCTTCAAGATTCGTCCAATCGTTTGCATCAAGGCCAGTGTGATGAAGTTGCGCACCGAACATCTCGGCGAGCAGTTGATTGCCTTCAAGTTGTTTCGGTTTCACACCCGATAGCACGAGATGGGTGGGCAGATTTAGTCGTGCACCTGCTGCTGCAGTCATCCGACAGTGATTAGATTGTGCGGCGCCAACTGTGACGAGACAAGTCGCGTCGTTATCAAGCGCTTCACCGCAAAGAAATTCAAGTTTGCGGGCTTTATTTCCGCCGACTCCAAGACCTGTTAAATCGTCACGCTTGACCCACAAGTTTGCGCCACTTGGTAACTTTCCGCCTGCTTCAAGAGGGGTTGGCAACGTTGCGAGGGTGACGCGAGTTATTTTTGGTTGCGCCACGCAACACCTTCTGGCCATCGTCCAACTCCACCGTTTTCAAGCAACATTCCTGTCAGAGTTCGCTCGGTGTGATGTGAACGCCACAACAACATTTGTTGTGCCAGTGGCAAGACTTTTGCAGGATCATCAATCGTTGTTCGCCAAGTCGGATCAGAGGCCAAATCAAATGCCAACCAACTGCTATCGCCGAATTGCACATAGGCGCAGTCGCGGTTGCGTCGCACGGCTAAATGTTGCCGCTCAAGTCGGCCGTCGTGCGGCCAGTTTTTCGCTGCGCCACTTGGATTGTTATCTATATATATGTGTCGCCAATCAAACTCGTATGACGCACCATTGCGCCAATGTTTTGGCACTTCGCCTCGTAAAAATTCTCCCAGGGGCATTCCGTCACATTGCAACGGCACTGGCGCATCAATCGCTTCGGCAATTGTCGGCATGATATCGACGTTCTCAGTGAATTCGTTTACAACGGCGCCATGTACTTGTGGATTTTTTGGATCGCGAACGATGCCGACGATGTGATAGCTGCTTTCAAAGAAGCCAAGTTTGTCTTTTAAGCCGTGATCTCCGAGTTGGTCACCGTGATCAGCAGTGATGATTATCAGCGTGTTCTTCCATTCGTTGCGCTCGCGAAGTTTTTCGCAGAGCCGGCCAACTTGAAAATCAACTTCGCCAATCATGCCATAATATTGTGCGCGCATTTCGCGCAATTCAGGTTCGCTTTTTGGCGCAGCATTATGGCCAGAGTGCATCACTGCTTCATGAAACGGATGTCGAGTTTCAGAGGGAGTGATTGGAAGATCAACTTCATCAGGCGAATATTCCCAAGACCACTTGCCTGCAGCCGCATAAGGCGGATGTGGACGCAGATAACTCAAATGCGCAAACCAAGAGTCATCAGTTTTCTGATCACGACCGGTGAGCCATATAAAAAATTCATCCGTCAAAAAAGTTGAAATACTCAAATCTTCATGACGATCTGGTTCGGTGCTAAGTGCACCGTTGTAGTCGTCTCCCATGTCGTAGCCGTGCTTTTTCAAATTCTCAAGCCACGGCGGGTACGGCTCAGAAAGATTTAAGATTCGGTCAAACCCAGGCAGCACATGTTGATAACTAGATAGCCGTTCGTCATCAGGCGAAGCCGTTGTGCGTGGATCAATACCTTGATCTGTGTAACCAAAAATTACTGGGTCGTATCCATTGCGGGAAGCCAGACGGGCCACATTGTCGAACCGGTCATCAAGTGGCGTGCCGTTGGCGCAGACCCGATGATTCATTTGGTAAAGACCCGTGTACAAACTTGCACGACCAGGTGAGCACGGTGCTGCTTGGCTGTAATGGTTTGCGAACCGTACCCCGTTGCGGGCAAGTTCATCTAGATGTGGTGTGCGAACGACCTTGTGGCCGGCACTTGATAAACAGTCTCCACGAAACTGATCCAGCGTTATCAGTAGTACGTTCGGTTTCACCCTTGGCAGAGTACTACTCACATTCAGTTTTGGTGATTAGCTTTGGGCGGCTGCGAGTTCGCAAGCAGCGGGAGACTCTTTAATGACACGATTCTTTGCAGAGACTGGCGATTTATTGATGCCATTTCGCCATGCATCCAAAAAGCGCCATGGCCAAATTTCACCTTGCAAGACTTTGTATTCATTTTGCGGACAAATTCGCGATATACCAAAGTGCGTGTGACATCTTGTGACGCGGGCATTACCTGACGAACCCATCACACCTATCCATTGGCCTGGTTCAACTCGGTCGCCGATTTCAACTTTCACCCTTCCGAGATGTGCAAAGTAATATCGCACTCGGTCGTCGCCGTGGATTGTGACGGTTAGTCCGCCACGAGTTCCTGGCAGGTCGAGTTTCTCATCCCATTTGTCTTTTGCTTCAACATCGAAAACTATGCCAGAAGTTGGCGCAAGAACATGCGCATAGCAACCCTCTACATCTGTTGCGGGATAGTCGATGTGATCGCGCGGATAAGTAACGGCAACTTTCGAAAACGGAAAGACATACTTAAAACCAGACTTTGTATCTTGCGAGTCATTAACGCTCAACGACGCATAAGCGCTTGAACTTAGAATTACCGAAAACACGATGACGGCAGTTATCAGCCGTTTAAACATTTTCTATTTATTACTTGTCTTTAGACAAGACCTCGGATGCCCGTTGTATGAGCAATTCGCGTTCGTGAGTGGTGAGTGGTCGTGAAGTTCGTACATTTAGTTCAACCCGATCACCTTCGCCTGCTGCTTCAATATCGTCAACAAACAAAACTGTAGTTAATCCCTTAGTACCTGCCAAATCGCGCATTGTATTTGAAACAGTATTTGCACTTGCATTGCTTGGTGAAATAGTCATTTCAAGTCTTGTTGTAACCGGTTCTTGGCTGAGATTGCGCACGCTAGCCAATTGACTATGTGGAATATGAACTGTGCTGACGCCATCGCGCAGCCGAGTCGTGACCATGCCAACGTGCTCGACAAAACCATGAACTGGCTTTTGCCAACCAAGTTCGGCTTCAATTTCATCGCCGACGCCGTATCGATCTTCAAGAAGTACCGCAAGGCCTGTGAGATAGTCGTTTACTCGGTGCTGACCGCCAACAGCCAACCCGGCTCCTAAAAATCCAGCGCTTGATAAAAAGAATGCGGCGTTGAGGTTGAGAACATTAAAAATTGCGATTAGTGAAATTATCCACGCTGCAAGACTGATGAAGTGATGCAACATTCGTGTCGCAGCATCGATACGTTGTCGTCGACGTTGCTCGCCACTCTCAAGTGTTTCTGCACCAATTCGTCGCACACTGTTCTTCCACCAATTAGCAGCGTTGGATGGGCTTCGATCAGCGATTCGTCGCACGACAATACTTAAAATCGCATATGAGACTCGCGTAAAAATAAAACATCCCAAGACGATTGCAACTGCAATGACTGGATCCGTCATGTACTTTGTGAACCCAGTATCTTCAACTGGTTTTTTCGCTGTGACAAAGGTGGTGAAAAACGCCACGATATGTGAAGAAAACATGTTGCTATAGAGTTTGCCTGAGTTTTTAGTGAAATATGCGCATTTTGTAGCGCTAGCACCCTCTGCGTGCTGTGACTTTAAATCGCCTCTGGGCAATAGAATTTAGCGTGCTTAAAAACAAAGTCGTGTCTATCTCAATCCTTGTATTAGTGGTAGTTATCGCACTTGTGGTGATGGTGACTCGGCTGTACAAGGCGGATAACTCGACTGTCGTTAGCGCCTTATCAAAAATCGGTATTTCAAAAACGAGCACGAGTGTTGCTCCTGATACGACCGTTGCTGTAGATCCGGTTATCACGGAAAGCACAATTAGCGAGATGAGTACGACGACCACGACCAGCACGACGACCACGACCAGCACGACAGTTCCGCCTGCTGAGGTGGGTACTGACTCATCGTGCATCAGACTTGCACAATGCCAGTTCGCGAGCCTCGATGAAGTTGACTTCTCGCGGTTGCAACTCGAATCTATAGATTTCAGTGCCGCAACATTAATTTATTCAAATTTTACGAGTGCAAATCTTGCGAGTTCGCAGTTCATCCGCGCAGATTTAAGACGAGTTAATTTTACGGGAGCAGACCTAAGCGGCGCTGACTTCACGGCAGCGGTGATGACTGACACAAATCTTGAAGGTGCGAACTTAACTGGAGCGATTTTTTGTGATGTTGATTTGACAACTGTTATCGGCACAAATGAAGCGCAAATGGCCAAAGTAAAGAAGTTCAAATCAAAAGTCAATACTTATTGCCCCTAAGTCATGTGTTTGTTAGCGCTACCTAACAAACTTTTTTTCGTAAGTCGTACCTAACATGGTGCCAAACATTTCATCAGTTTGTTTCTGCTTTTAGGCATTTGTAACTTTTCAAGTACTAAGTTTTTCTTAGATAATTTGAAAGGTATTCATGACCGTAGTGCCGCAAGAAAATCAGAAGCAAATAGCTATCAAAAACGAAAGCGGATGGACAAGAGGCATCACGGCAATGATGCTTGCGGTGATTGCGATTCCGACAATAGTTATTGGCATAGTCGCTGTAGTCGCTTTGCTAAAAAATAACTCTGTGAGTTCGGCAGTGTCTGTTCAAGTTGAACTCTCTGAATTTAAGATTGCGATGTCCTCAAGTGCAGTGAAACCTGGTGATGTAACGTTTCAAATAAAAAATAGTGGAACCGTTGCACACAACTTTGTAATACCTAAATTAAATATTCGCTCTGAAATGATCAACCCAGGTGAATCAACTTCGGTGGTGGCGCATGGTGTCGTTGCTGGTGATTATGAAATTAATTGTGAAGTTTCAGGACACCTTGCCGCCGGGATGAAAACTATGTTTATTGTTTCTGCAGACGCACCGAGTTCTGACTCTCATGTAATGGCTGACGGCGAAGCAATGAACTCGATGGCGTCAATGTCGTGGCAAGAGATGGATGCCAAAATGGCTGAAGTCGCTTTGAAGTTTCCCGCAAAGACTGAAGGTCTGGGCAATAGAGAACTTTCACCAATAATTAGTGACGACGGATACAAGGTTTTTAATCTCACTGCATCAATAATCAAATGGGAAGTCGAGCCAGGAAAGTTCGT
>JBAXAW010000100.1:0-6189 GCA_037142305.1 Actinomycetota bacterium | reverse complement strand
ACCGAGCACGAAATGCTGCGCTACTTGCGACGCTTGGCCGACAAAGATCTGGCACTGGATCGAACAATGATTCCACTTGGATCATGCACAATGAAACTCAATGCGACCACAGAAATGATTCCTGTTACATGGCCAGAGTTTGGAAATATTCATCCATTTGCTCCTGCGAGTGATATCGCTGGGTACACGCAATTAGTAGATGAACTCTCGGCGATGCTGATTGAAATCACTGGATACGACGCAATAAGTTTGCAGCCCAATGCCGGAAGCCAAGGTGAACTCGCCGGTCTCCTTGCAATTCGTGCATATCACCGCAGTCGCAGCGAAGAGCAGAGAATTATCTGTTTGATACCAAGCAGTGCACACGGCACAAATGCGGCTAGCGCCGTAATGGCAGGGATGACTGTGGTCGTCGTTGCCTGTGACGACAGAGGAAATGTTGATTTAGATGATCTGAGAACTAAGTGCGAGTTAGCCGGCAACAAACTCGCAGCGTTAATGATCACCTACCCATCAACTCACGGTGTATTCGAACAGAAAGTCACAGATATTTGCGAGTTGGTTCATTCGTTTGGCGGACAAGTTTATGTAGACGGAGCAAACCTAAATGCACTAGTTGGTGTTGCACAGCCTGGTCACTTTGGCGCAGACGTGAGTCATTTGAATCTGCACAAGACATTTTGCATCCCCCACGGTGGCGGCGGCCCGGGCGTGGGTCCAGTCGGTGTCAAAAAACATCTTGCAGATTTCTTACCCTCTCACCCACTGTCAACACACGACGAAAAGAAAGTTGGCGCAGTCGCAGCAGCGCCGAACGGTTCGGCTTCAATACTGCCAATCTCATGGGTGTACATAAAATTGATGGGGGCGATAGGTCTACGAAGCGCGACTATGCACGCAATTTTGAGTGCGAACTACATTGCAAATCGGCTGGATGCTTTTTATCCAGTGCTGTATCGCGGCGAAGCTGGCTTCGTTGCACACGAATGTATTTTGGATATTCGTGAAATCACAAAGTTGACTGGCGTTACTAACGATGACATTGCTAAACGACTAATGGATTTCGGGTTTCATGCTCCAACAATGAGTTTTCCGGTTTCAGGCACCTTCATGGTCGAGCCGACCGAAAGCGAAACAATCGCCGAGATAGACAGATTCTGCAACGCAATGATTGCGATTCACGCCGAGATACAACACATCTCCACGGGATCAATTTCTCATGATGACTCACCACTACATCATGCGCCACATACAGTCGAAGACCTTTGTGCGCCCTGGAGTCGGAAATATTCGCAACAGCAAGCGGCGTACCCAATCTCGGCAATGCATGGTCGCGGATATTTTGTACCGGTCTCACGGATTGATGCGGCTTTCGGCGATAGAAATTTAGTTTGCTCTTGCGAACCGCTTGAGTCTTACGCTATTTCTTTGCAATAAATGGAAGCTTGACGACTACACCGTCAAGCCGAGATCCTCGCACATCGATCGCCACCGCGCTTCCGATTGCAAGTTGTGAGTTAACTAGAGCGATTGCAATTCCGTGTTCAAGCACTGGTGAAAAATTTCCACTTGTGGTTCTACCAACAATAGTTTCTCCAACAAGTACGTCGCATCCGTCTCGAGGCGGACGGCGCCCAACTGTGGTTATGCCAATTAAATGGCGGCTGACCCCGATCTCGCGTTGTTTGAGCAGCGCATCGCGACCCGCAAAAGTTTTTTTATTCCAAGAAATGACCCAATCCAAATTTGCTTCTAATGGGTTAATCAGCGGTGAAAGTTCATGACCGTGAAGCGGCAACCCAGCCTCGAGTCGCAACGTGTCGCGAGCGCCAAGCCCTGCAGGTATAACGCCAGCACCAAGAATCGCGTGCCATAAATCAATGGCGTGTGAGACTGGAACGGCAATTTCAACTCCTTGTTCACCTGTGTAGCCAGTACCTGCGACTACGCATTGCGCACCTCGCCAAACAACTTGTCGTACTTGAAATTTTGAAACATTTGAAAAATCATCACTAATCGTCGCCAGAAGTTCTTTTGCACGTGGACCTTGCACTGTCAACACGGCACGACTCTGAGTTACATCAACCCCGCCGAGCGCCGATAAAACATGATCAGTGTTCGACGCATTTGGCATGACATCAAAACGATCATCACTAACCCACCAGACGATGATGTCATCGAGAACGCAGCCAGCATCATTTAACAAGTGTGTGTACTGTGCTCGACCAACCGAAATCTTGTTGAGATCATTAGTCAGAACTCCTTGCAACGCGGCTTTGGCGTAATAGCCATCGACGCGCACGGTGCCTAAATGCGATACATCAAATACAACAGCATCGCTGCGACATGCGAGATGCTCACTAATCGTGCCAGTTTGATACGCCACAGGCATATCCCATCCACCAAATTCAACCATCTTCGCGCCGAGTGCACGATGAGCACCATCAAGTGGTGACAGACGCAACTTCGTCATTCTTAGATTGAAACCGCCGTCGTGTCTAACGCAGGAGTTCTGGAATCGTCAAAAGACTCGCTCTTGGTGGATTTCAATGTTTGCGAATCGATAGACAAAATCATTGCATCAACATCACTCTTAACGGCTGCTAGAGGTAAAACGTTTAGTACACCTTGACCATTTCGAAGTACGTCAACTAACTGGTCTCCTTGACAAAAAACAACCGCTTTTCCGCTGATCACAATATGAGCAGCGGCGATTTCAGTATCTACATGATTTCGAAGGTACGTGAATACTTCACGAACTGACTCGAGTTTGATACCTGCATCTAACAGATTCTTGATCACTTTGAGTTCCAGTAGATCGCTATACACATAACTACGTCGAGTCCCACTGCCTTTTGCGTCAACTGCCGAAGGTCTTATCAAGTTCGTTCGTGCCCAATAATCAAGTTGGCGATAAGTGATGCCGGCAATCTTTGCAGCTTGAGCACCACTGAAACTAATACTTGTCACCAGCAACCCCCAATGGAAATCTGCTTCTAGGCTACGCCCAGATAACCAAATGTCAAGACAAATTAACTTTGAAAATCTTCCGGACGAATCGAATCTATGAACTGTCTGAAATCGTCAATGATTTCTTCGGCGTCGTCGCTCGGCGAATCTGGAACAACCTTACCTACCTCGTCCAATAAGTCATCTTCTGCATAAATTGGAATCCCCGACCGAACCGCAACCGCAACACCATCAGACGGCCGACAACTCACGATTATTACCGAGCCCTGTTGTAAAAAATGAAGGTCTGCATAGTAAGTATGTTCTTCGAGTTTCGTGATCACCAATTTGACAGGCTGAGCATTTAAGCCATCAACAACATTTATCAAAAGATCATGAGTAAGCGGACGGTCAGGTTGTAAACCTTCAAGCGCATAATGAATCGATGATGCCTCAGGTGCGCCAATTTGAATCGGAATAACGCGACGGCTTCCTGATTGCTCTCGCAACATCAACACTGGAGTATTGGCCGGAATCTCAAGTCGAATACCCTCAAGTTGCATTTCAATCATTGCTTAAGCGTATCTGCGACAACTAAAGCGCACTAGCGAGATTCAATATGATCACGAGATTGAGCCGAAATAAATGCTGCACGCAAACGACCGCCTTGCTCAACTAAATCATTGAGCATTGCCAACGCTTCTTGACGAGCAGTCGGGTTGCGTTGACGCATCATCGGCACGATACGTGTTTCAAATAACGAAACTTCCTGCATCGCGGCATTTTTCCATGTTTTAAGGTGCCTTGCCTCAAACCCAAGACTCAAGAACTTGGCGGCTGTCAGAAGAATCTCTAGATCAATTTCATCGTATAAATCGGTTACTCCGACTCGTCGTGAACGCAGAATGCCAAAATGTTCGAGATCAACGAGGGTCGCCTCATCAATTGATGCAGCAGCAATGATTTCTGATCGGTCATACGATCGGGGTATTTTCGGATCAGCGGCGAACAACGGACGAACCAACGAAATCGTAGGCGCCAAGGGTGGTGGTGTTTGTGCTTTGACTTGCCCCGCAGGATGACTGTTTATCCGACGTGTTGGAATATGCGCAAGACCTCGCGGTGCCGTTGTATCGTCAACTCTCATCATCTCTGTACTTGTATCACTGTCTAATCGCGTACGAATGACTTTCAATGGAGTGAAATTCTCGCGTTGTTCGCGCAAAATAAACTTCAGTCGATCAACTTCTGCCTGAGAAAACTTACGGTAACCCGATGCAGTGCGCTCCGGCTCAATCAAACCTTGGCTCTCGAGAAAACGGATCTTTGAAATAGTGACATCCGGAAAATCTTCAAGTAACAGAGCAAGCACCTCGCCTATTGACAAGTAATTAAACGCCGCAGTCATCTGAAAGCCTGTCTGAAAAACATCATTCTAAATTATCTGCTTTACTAAATAAAATCATGTGAAACTTACCCACCTGTAACTCGTCTCCGTGGACGAGTTTCGACTGTTCAACAATCTGGCGATTGACGTAGGTGCCGTTTAATGACCCGAGATCCCTAACTTTTAGACCATCTTCATTCGCGCTAATTTCAGCATGACTCCGCGAAACTGTGATGTCATCAAACAGAATTTCACTTTCTGGATTTCGACCGATTCGCGTCAACTGATTATTCAATGTAAAGCGCGCACCGGTCATCTCGCCAGATCTAACGACTAATACTCCCCAACCAGTCACATCACCTAAACGAATTGAGGCGTTATCGCGGGCACCAGGCGCATCCTGCATCGGATCAATCTGAGCAATCACAACCGTTCTGTCATCCGGTAGGTCTAACACCGCGCCACACGACGAGCAAAACGATGCTCGCGGAGGGTTTCGATGGCCACACTGGTTGCAAAACACGTAAGACATAATTGTTAACCCTCAATGAACTGTCTATAACTCGAGGCATCTAACAAATCTGCGATGCTAGATAAATCGCTGACTTCAATTTCCATTATCCAGCCGTCCCCATAAGGATCAGAATTTATCAAATTCGGTGATTCGCCAAGCAAATTATTGACATTAGTGATTGAGCCCGAAACTGGCACGTATATATCAGAGACACTTTTGGTACTCTCAACTTCACTGCAACTCTGCCCAGCAGAGACTTGAGTACCTGACGCCGGTAACTGAACAAACACCACGTCACCAAGTGCATCTTGTGCGTAGTCAGTAATTCCGACTCGCGCAATCGTGCCAGACAAGCGAACCCACTCGTGATCTTTTGAGTACTTCAAATCCTCAGGAATGTGCATAAGACAAATTTAGCCTGAACGCGAGACCCGCCCTGACCGCAGATTTGCCCTAATTACTGGCAGATAATTGAATGCGGTCGTATACGACATTACGAGTGCCGGGATACCAAAGAACCAACCCAACCACGAAACCCACTGTGAACCGGCACCATCCGCCTTCCCTAAAAGGATTAGTGGCACCGCGAACATCAGCAAAAATGTGTAACGCTTGCCCCACTTGTTGACGGCGAATCGTTTCATCCCAAATACAGTGGCGATAGTCATGGCACTGGCTACGAAAACCTCACGCACCAAAATCGCTCCACCAAACCAAATTGGCATCGATTGATCTATCAAAATTGCGATGACGGCGACTATAAATAGTCCACGGTCGACTGATGGATCAAAAATCGCACCAAAATCACTTTGTTGATTAAACCGCCGCGCTACCCACCCGTCAATCCAATCAGTTGCACCGAGTCCGCCGAGCAACCACGCTGCCGCACCACGATCTTTGACACTGAAAAGTAGCCACAAAAAAATAGGTAAACAACAAAGCCGCAACAACGTAATTAGATTCGGCACTGTAAAAATCTCTCGCTTAGGCACACGAAGATCGTACAAGACGCTGACTGATGGTCAAATCATCTACGCTAATTTCATGTCGCAAACGCTCTTTACGCGAATTATCAACGGAGAGATACCTGGCACATTTGTCTATCGCGATGATCTTTGTGTTGCATTCATGACGATAAACCCGATAACTGCTGGCCATGTGCTCGTTGTGCCAGTTGCCGAAGTTGATGAATGGACAGATCTATCGTCTGAGATAAGTTCGCATTTATTTCATGTCGCCGCCCAGATTGGCGAAGCACAGAAAACTGCTTTCAATTGCGCACGGATTTCATTAATAATTGCTGGCTTCGAAGTACCCCATTGCCACTTACATCTGATTC
>JBAXAW010000099.1:0-6253 GCA_037142305.1 Actinomycetota bacterium | reverse complement strand
AGCTGCTGCTGCTGTTCGCGACTTAATCGCAGAGCCCCCAACATTGTGTTGAAACTTGATGCGAGTTGTTCGATTTCAGCGTCGCCCGAAATTTCTAAAGTTGTTGTCAGTTCGCGAGTAGCAGCAATATGTTCAGCAGCCGCGGCTAATTTTTGAATTGGCCGCGCAGTGCGTCTAGCGATAAACCACCCTGCGCCACCGGACGCGGCGATTGCCAATAATCCGAGAACGAAAAGCCACAGCAAGATGCCCTCTTTGGCAGATTCAATATCGCTGATGTCTTTACCGAGTTGCAGCGCCCCGCCGCGCAGCAATGGCACCGCCAACATTCGATATGGATCACCATCAATTTTTACGGTGAAACGAATTGGTTGGGCGAAAGGGTTGCGCACGATTGCAAAGACATCGTTTGTGATCGGCAGATCAACTTGCCCCAACGCGATCACTACCGTGCCTTGGGGATCAAGGACTTGTGTGACAGTGTCAAAACGAATCGGCAATAACGCTTCTTCAAGTGGATTTCGCTGTCTGCGATTGCCGGATGCCGAAGTGGTTGATGGAAGATTATTGCGAGACCGAATTGACTCGGTGATTGCACTTATTCGTGAATCAAGAGTGTTGTCAACTTCGCTAAGTAGATGTTTTGAGACCGTCGCATAAATTGCGACCGAAAGAATACCGACAGTGAGAAACACAATCACACTGGTTGCAATCAGGAAACGCGTGCGAAGTTTCATGATGCTCGCACCACGTAGCCAACACCGCGGACGGTGTGCAAAAGTTTTGTTTCGTCATCTTGCTCAATTTTTCGACGAAGGTAACCGATATAGACATCAAGCGATTTTGAGTTTGTTTCAAAGTCAAAACCCCATATATGTTCGTATAGATATTCGCGCGATAGCACGATGCCAGTTTGCTCAAGCAACACCTGCAGAAGATCAAATTCGGTTTTGGTTAAGTCAACTATCCGTGACCCACGCCGAACTTCGCGGCGAGTCGAGTCGAGCGTAAGGTCGGCGAGTTGCAGAATTGTCGACGTTGTATTGGGTGCATTTCTGCGCAGCAACGCACGCACACGAGCAAGAAGTTCGTCAATGCTAAAAGGCTTAACCAAGTAATCGTCTGCGCCTGCGTCAAGACCAGCAACACGATCACCAACTTCATGGCGAGCGGTCAGTAACAAAACTGGCGTGCGGTTCGCACTACGTCGCAACTCGCGACACACAGACAATCCATCCGAGAACGGCATCATCACATCCATAACAACAGCGTCGGGTGTGTTAGAAAGAATTGCGTCGAGTGCGGCGACACCATCTTTAGTGACAATAACCGTGTAGCCCTCAAGTTCGAGTACTCGCTGAACTGCATTACGTACTGCAGGGTCGTCTTCGGCGATGACCAATTTCAACGCCTTATTTGATACGGCTTTCATTTATATAACGGTACTCACCGCAAATGACTAGAAATGGCCTGAATATCAAGTCTCGCTAAGTTCTTAATTGTTTCTTAAAATGTGTTGTTCTAATTCTTAATAACAAGTCGCAAGATCTATTTGTTCACGGAATCCCCCGAGAACTTTACAAAAGGAAAACTCAATGATGAACAAACGAAATATCGCAATTTTCGTCGGCATGGCAATTGCCGGCGCAATCGCAGGATCAACACTTGGTGTACCAAGTGGAGTCAGTGCACAAACTAAGGCAGTGCAAGTTGGCATGGCGAGTGCTGAGAAAGTGCAACACGAAGGCAAAAATGGCCATGGCAAAAATATGGAAGAAGTTGCTGCGATTCTTAAGCTGACTAAAGAAGAATTGCGAACTCAAGTAGAAAGCGGCAAGACACTTGCACAAATTGCAACTGCTCAAAAAGTTGACATCAAGTTGGTAATCAACTCAATAGTTGCAAGCATCAAGACCCACATCGCCGAAGAAGTTACTTCAGGCGAAATGACGCAAGCCGAAGCTGACAAAAAGTTGGCCAATGTGACAACAAAGGTAACCGAGATGGTAAACAACCTTCCACCAGCACGCGGTGAGCGCGGTTCAAAAACTCGTAGCGAAAGCTAAGACGAATCAACTGAAACACAAAAGACTGGCGCTTAACTCCCTCAATTAAGCGCTTAGTGCGGCCGGTGTCTAGAGGGTTCTAGACACCGGCCGTTTTTTTATTTAAACGTTAAGCAACTTCATCGTTATTTGATGCAGAGCCCGCAAACGAAAACATTGTTGCGCCGATCAGCGAGCACACCGCAGCAGCGAGATAGGCCGCACGATATCCGCCGGCCACATCGTAGAGCCAACCCAAAAGCAGTGGTCCGAGTGCGGTGCCAGAAAATGAAATCAAACCAGATCGCGCCGCGATGCGTGGATAGTCGCGAACACCGAACCGCTCTGCGATCAACAGAGATTGCATCATCACCATGTTGCCGATCGTGACACCGAATAATGCAATCGAAAGCAACAAACCGATTCGCGATTCGTTGAGTGCGATACTGACCAGCGACAAACCCTGAACTGTGGCGAGGCCAACGGTGAACTTTGTCATGTCAATGTGCGGGATAATTCGACCAGCAACAAACCGAGAGATGATTGACATCGACGAAAGCGCGATTGTCGCCAAAGTTGCAGTTGAACGATTTGTTCGCTCTTCAACAAGTTTGACTAGTTGCAACGCGCCACCGACTTGGGCACCGAGTGCGAAAATATATCCGATGGTGACACTACAAAAAAATCTTGTGCGAACTGCAGTTGCAAGCGATGTACCAGAAATATCTCCGACTTGACCAGGCTCGGCTCTTTCTCCATCTGGTAGCCAGCCATAAGGTTGCGGAAACGCGCGCAACAGAAACAGAGTCACCGGTACTGTTCCAAAAAACCAAATAAGCGCCAGCCATGGTGAGCCGTTACGAATGCCTTGACTGTCGAGAATCCATTTAATAAATGGTGTTACGACGATGCCGCCCATAGACAAACCAGTTGAAGCGATTGCCAGCGCACTTGCTCGGCGCACATGAAACCATCGCGTGACTACTGTCGTGATTGGCCCCATGCCTGATGCCGACCAACCCAAGGAGTAGAAAATATAGACAGTGAAAAGTTGCCACCGCTGTTCGACGAATCGCATCGAAAATAGCGCGATGGTTGCGAGAGTCGCTCCACCAAGCACCATGATTCGCACGTCGTGCCTGGCAATGAATTTTGCAATCCACACCCCAGAGATTCCGCCAACTAAGAAAAACAAAGTTGTCGCTAATGAAATCGATGACACTGACCACTGACGCTCGCGACTGAACGCCTGCAAATAAACAGCGAGGCCGTAAAAACCGAGACCCGAAGAAAAAGTTAAAAGTGTGAAACAGGCGCCGAGCACCCACCGCCCCGGAAACTTCTTAGTTTGCTTGAAAACACTTTGCATAACTCTTATGCCAGCAGTTCATCAATTGCATTAGCAAGATCGTGATCACGTTTTGTGATTGCACCCTTGTCATGCGAGCGCAAATAAATTTCAACCGTGTTCCAAGAATTTGACCAATCTGGATGATGATTTTGCTCTTCAGCAATTGCCGCCACCCGCGTCATAAACGCAAATGCTTCAACGAAATCACGAAACTTGAACTTCTTGTGAAGAGCCCCGTCAGCCTCAACCCAAGCATCTGCCACTCGACAACCTTAGATTGCCAAGTTGAGATTGAGTTAGTTCAGTGGGGCGTGGCAAGCAACGGCGCCGTGCTTGTTGGCATTAAGTGGCGGTCGGTCGCTTGCACATCGCGCCGCAAGCTCAGGTGACAAAGTCGCGCGAACATGACAACGGGTGTGAAATCGGCAGCCCGACGGTGGGTTCGCTGGGCTTGGCAATTCGCCCTGTAGTAAAATTCGTTTTCGCACACGTTCAACTTTTGGATCAGGAATCGGCACCGCCGACAGCAAAGCCTGCGTATAAGGATGCTGCGGATTGGCAAACACTTCACGAACGGGGCCCGATTCAACTATTGATCCGAGATACATCACCGCAATGTCGTCGGCAACATGTTGCACCACCGACAAGTCGTGTGACACAAATAAATAACTTAAATTGAGTTTTTCTTGCAAATCAGCAAGCAAATTAAGCACACCAGCACGAACGCTGACATCAAGCGCCGAGACTGGCTCGTCAAGTGCAATGATTTTGGGATTCAGCGCCAACGCTCGCGCGATCGCAATTCGTTGTCGCTGCCCACCCGAAAACTCGTTTGGATATTTCATTGCTTGATTGCGATTTAATCCGACAAGTTCGAGCAATTCATCGACACGTTTGTTTTGATCTTGTGGTGACATACCAAAGTTCTCGAGCGGTTCGGCAATCGCATCGCCGATCGGCAATCTCGGGTCGAGCGACGCGAAAGGATCTTGAAAAACAATCTGCAAATCTTTACGCATCGCGAAACGATCCGACTTTGTGAGTTCAGAAACATCACGACCCAAAATAGAAATCGTTCCTGATTCGGGTGCAACCATATTTAAAATTTCGAGAAGCGTTGTAGTTTTACCACAACCAGATTCGCCAACCAGCGCAAGACTGCGCCCCTGGCGTAATACCAAGTCGACGCCATCAACTGCATAAACAGACCCGACTCGACGCCTCATCAACGAACCCTTTAACAACGGGAAAGTTTTTTGCAAACCGCGAACTTCTAACACCACCTCATCGCTGGTCGATGAAACACTGGCATGTGATGGGCCCTCTTGAAATAACTTTCCAGAATCTTGCAAGCCAAAAATTTCACTCTGTCGCGTGCACGCAGTCATTCGGGTTGGCGAAAGTTTGACCAACTCAGGAGTCTTAGCCGTGCACACATCGCTTGCCGCTGGACAACGCGGTGCAAAGGCGCAACCAACCGGCAGATTCACCGGTGAAACAGGCGCACCAGAAATTGAAGTGAGACGCTCACTAGAAGCAATATCAAGTCGCGGAATCGACCGTAACAAACCAATTGTGTATGGCATCGCCGGTTGTGCATAGACCTCATCGACTGGTCCGACTTCGACGACTTTGCCCGCGTACATAATCGCCACGCGATCAGCAATGCCAGCAACAACACCAAGGTCGTGCGTAACCAAAACAATTGCAGCGCCGGTCATATCGCGCGCGGTCTTGAGTACATCAAGAATTTGTGCTTGCACCGTGACGTCAAGTGCAGTCGTCGGCTCGTCGGCGAGCAAAACTTTTGGTTCATTAGCAATTGCGAGAGCAATCATCACACGTTGACGCATTCCGCCAGAAAACTCGTGCGGGTACGACTGCGCCCGCTCGGCTGGTCGCGGAATGCCAACTATTTCGAGCAACTCGATGGCTCTCTTGTATGCGGCCTCGGTTGAAATTTCTTTGTGGATCAACAACGCTTCGGCAATTTGCCGCCCGATCGTATGCACGGGGTTGAGCGCCGAGAGCGGATCTTGAAAGATCATTGCGATTTCATTGCCACGATATTTCGACATCTCGTTATCGTTCAGCGAAAGCAAATTAACGCCATCAAACATCACCGAACCAGAAACTGTCGCACTGTCTGGCAACAAGCCAATCGCCGCGAGAGAAGTTACTGTTTTGCCCGAGCCAGATTCGCCGACGATGCCGAGCACCTCGCCGGCACGAATGTCAAGCGAAACATCACGTACCGCTTGAACGATGCCAGCCTCACTCGGAAAAGTAACCGAGAGGTTGCGAATCTCAATTAGTGAATTATTGGCGTCGCTTATCACGATGCGATTTTCATGAGATAGTGCTTTTTTTGATTCGCATTGCACCTGGGTCAAACGCGTCGCGTAAACCGTCACCGACAAAACTGACTGCCAAAACTGTCAACACAAGAATTGAACCTGCAAACAAGAACAACCACGGATAAGTCAGCGCCGCACCTGTGCCCTCGGCGATGAGCGTGCCTAAAGATACATCCGGTGCGGCAACACCAAAGCCGAGGTAGGACAAACCCGTCTCCGCCAAAATTGCGCCACCGACATTTAAAGTTGCGGCGATAATCAGAATCGAAGCCATGTTTGGCAACAAGTGGCGGAGAATTATTTTTCGTGTCGGCACACCCATGTAGCGCGCCGCTCGCACAAAATCGCGCTCGCGCAAACTCATTGCGAGACCGCGAATCACACGCGCAGTAATCATCCAGTCGAAAATTGTCAAACCAACAACCAGCAACAACCACGTTTTGCCTTGATAAAAACGCGAGAGAATTACAAGTACCAAAAACGACGGCAAAACCAGAAAC
>JBAXAW010000098.1:0-6577 GCA_037142305.1 Actinomycetota bacterium | reverse complement strand
TAAACGACTCTTCGCCGAAGCACTCGGCACCGCACTTCTGATAATTTCGGTCGTTGGTTCTGGGATCATGGCGACGAACCTCACCGGCGATGTCGCGCTTCAACTTCTCGCTAACGCCGGCGCGACAGTCGGTGCGCTTATCGCACTGATCTTGATGTTTGGTCCGATTTCTGGCGCTCACTTCAACCCGGTCGTCACTGCGGCAACTTGCATTTTCGACGCGCGACCGTGGCGTGAGTTGGCGCCGTATGCAGTCAGCCAAACAATCGGCGGCATCATTGGCTCGGCAGTTGCCAACTTGATGTTTAGTCTCAACATTCTTGGGCCGTCGACAAAAATTCGCGAGGGCTCTGGCATCTGGCTCGGCGAAGTTGTCGCCACGGTTGGCTTATTGCTCGTGATTTTTCTTATCGCTCGCGGACCGCGACCTGAGTCAGTGCCAGTTGCTGTCGGCGTGTGGATAGGCGGCGCCTATTGGTTTACTTCATCAACATCTTTGGCCAACCCTGCCGTATCGATCGCCCGAAGTTTCAGCGAATCGTTTGCTGGCATTGCGCGCGAGTCGGTGCCGATCTTCATCGTCATGCAATTAATTGGCCTCGTCATTGCCACACTCATCTTGTTGGCGTTTATCGAGCGCCAGCCAACTGGTGCAACGAACTCAAACTGATCGTAAACCCTGAAAGCGAATAGGTTCTGTTTAAGAACTAATTTTCCGTGCGAGCGCACACAGTTGATCACCGATTTCAATACAGCGATTGATGAGTGAAATGTCGACATCATCTATCAGTGCGTCAGGGTATTCAACCCTGTTTCTTTTTTCTCGAAGTTTTTCGTAGTCAATGACCAGTTGCCTCGCTATCTGTGATTCGAACGCGAGAACTTCTGAGATGACTCGGTGACCACCTCTTGCAGTGGGGCGCACTTTTCTGAGAGTAAGCAAAAGTGTTGCCGACTTTCGCATATAGGTATAGGCAACGCTAAACGCCCCGTGCACTGAGTCATTTTCTAAGAGGAATATGGCATCAATTCGAAAGAGTGAGCAACTCTTGATTTGTTCTGAGAAAAATTCTGCGTCGAATGGTACCGATTCAAGTCTTCCGGCGTCTAGTAGCGCCTGTATTTTTTCTTTTCGGTTGTTTGACATCGCGAACCTCAATTTCGACAATTGGGCGACGGCCAATTTCCTGACGGAGACCGCTGCCTGATTTGTTCTTCCACCATGTGTGCGAATGAATGGATGGATTGACGTCAATTTGCAATCTTTTTGCCGCTGCTATTGAGGCATTCACAACCTCTGAATAGTGAACTTCACCGATTACTAAAACGTCGATGTCTTGAGGTGGGTAACCCTCGATTCCTTGATACCTTGCCGCCCACGATCCAAAGATGAAAAGTCGTTCAATTCCCTTAACGCCAGCAAATTCCTCGGCGATAATAAATCGCGGGCCATACGACATGAGCAACAAGTTCGACAACATAATTGCGATCTGTGAAGGACCGGCTTTCACCAACCGTTGACGCCCGAGACGACGAGATTTCACAAGTGCCGCTATCTCTGCGCGTTCGATTTCGCGTTGAACAGTTGGCAATGATTGACCGCTGATTTTTGCCAATTCGCCGAGAGACCATTCGCGATTTGGATTAGCAAGGATGGCGCACAAAATTTCGGCTTGGCCACGAGAGCGCAAGATTGGCAACAAAGTTGCATCAACCGTTGTTTTCATATTATGAACGATATCGCTCAGTTAATGAAAGTAATTCTTGTCGAGCTCCAAGAACAGGCCATTTGTGATCGACCGGCATTGTGTACGCACAAAAACAGCACTGCAGGTCGTTGATTCATTTAGTTGTTATCGAGTAGATGTTTCGGTTCATTGAAAGTGCATAGATGCCATTTGATGTTTGTTGAACCGCAACTACGTTTCCTAGTTTTTCGACAAGTTTTTCTTGGCCCAAGAACGTTGTGCCATTTAATTTCAAGCCAGTTACGGCCCCAGAGCAGTAGTCGCTAAACAAATACCAGCCACGCAACGAAGTCACAGGATTACTCACGCCCACTCGCACACCGCCGCTCACCGAACATCCATCGTCGCCATGCTTGTATTCGTAAATTGGTTTAAGTGCAGTTGGCGCGCTCTGGTCGGCATTGAACTTATGTGAACCTTCAAACGCACTCCAGCCAAAATTAGAATTACGGGCGGCAGTGCTTACCGTGCCGCTACCGGCACTAACACCGCCAGCACTGTTGGTAACTGTCGCGACATTTATTTCTTCCCACTTATCTTGACCAACATCAGCAATCCATAAATTGTTTAGTTCGTCAAAAGAGATGCGCCACGGGTTTCGCAATCCAATTGACCAAATCTCGGGCAGGGCTCCACTTACGCCAACATAAGGATTATCTGTAGGTACTTGATAAGGCTTTTGCGATGTAGCCGTAGGGTTGATCCGCAAAATCTTGCCGAGCATTGACTTAAGATTTTGTGCAGTGCGATCAGGGTCTCCACCCGAGCCACCATCACCGGTGCCGATGTAAAGCATGTTGTCTGGGCCGGTAATGATTGCGCCACCATTGTGATTTGAGTAAGGCTGTTTGATCACGAGAAGTTCGCGGCGACTTTTTGCGTCAAATTCACCAGTCGTCTTCAGCGCATATTCGGCGATAACAGTGTCACCCGCTTTATTGGTGTAGTTCAAGTAAGCAAAGCCCTTGCTAAAAGTGAGTCCGAGCAAGCCCTGTTCGCCTTTTGCTGCAGTCAAAGAAGTTATATCCAAAACTCTTGCCAGCCAGCGCGAGGTGTAGTTCCAAAAATATATGCGGCCTTGTTGTGAAACGATGTAGGCGCCGTTGTCAGTAATTTGACGCTCGACAAGTGCAACCGGTTGGTCAACTTGGACAACAATATTCGTCTGAAATTTCGTCGCCGCCCCAACAGATGAAATAGCTGAAATAGTTGAACTAGACGGCGCTATTAAAGCAAGTGCACTAAATGCAATTGATTTGAAGAACAGTTTTATAATTAAAGAGGTTATCTGCGAAGATTATTTATTAATCAATAATTTCTTTTTAATAAACCACTTGGATGACTGGGTGCTCAACTGGTGCAGGTTGATAATTTGTTGGATGCGATTTTTTGGCATCAGACTCTTTGCCATCACTAATTTTCAAAAATAGACCTGAAACACATGTGTAGCAAATTGCAATTGCTCCTAAAACTTGAGTGTAGTCGGCAAGTCCGCTGGCAATTATTCCAATTGAGCATCCGCCGATAAATGCAAAATTGTAGAACATGTCGTATGTTGCAAAAATTCGGCCGAGATTTTCTTTTGACGAGTTTGCTTGAATTGTGGCATCTGATCTGATGCGTAGATTCTGAAATACAAGTGCACAAGCCGCAATTGCCACGATTCCAACTCTTGGGTTTGAAGAACTTGCCGCAATGCCAATCGCAACACCTGCAATCAAAAATGACATGACGGTGATTGATCGGCGCGGGTATCTTTCTGAAATCCACTCAGCGGTGTTTGACCCGATGAACGAACCGCATGCGCACGAACCGAGCACAGTTACGTAACCGGTCGTTTGCAAATGGTACGAACGGTCAACCATCAGCGCAATACTCGCAATGCAAACTCCAAAGAGCAGGCGATGGATCGCAGTAGCCAACATTGCGAATCTAGTTTTTTGAGCCAAGAACTGTGCGCTAAGCATTCGAAAATCAAATCGGTCAGTATTTGTTTTCGTTCTTGTGCCTCCGCCAAGAGGTGCAGATATTTTGTTGAAAAGTGTTGCAGCGCTAAGTTGCCCGATTGCGCTCAGACAAAGAGCAAGTGCTGGCGAACTTGAAGAAATTAAAGTTCCCACTCCAGCACCAATTGCGCCTGCAATAACACTGAGGATCAAACTCATTGAGTCGGCTGCAACAAGTTCATGGCGTCTTACAAGTTGCGCTAGTGCAGTCGCGCGCGCGGTATACAAAATTCTCGTTAGCGAGACTAATAAAGCCATAACTAAATAACCGACCCATCGAGTTTCAGATGAAAGCGCAATGAGTCCGCAAAATGTAATTGCACCGCGAAGCACATTTCCGCGCGACAGAATTTTATTTCGCTTGAACCTATCTGCGAGGTGTCCTGCGAGTGGGCCAATCAGCAACAGTGGAACCGCCGAAACGATGAGTGCTGTTGTCAACGCGGTAATTGACGGCGCATCGGTGAAAGTAAACAACATTATTTGTGCGAGAGTAAGTGACGAAAGTGCGTCAGAGCTTTGAGAGATGAATTGGCCGCTAATTGCCAAGCGAAAATCTCTATATTTAAATAAGTCACGTCGGCGGACATGAATGGCACTTGAAACTCGGCGAAGTTTGAACACAATTATATTGTTGCTAATTAAAAGTTCGTATGTAGACACTAAACGTGAACAGAGTCTGAACTTTTTTATTCGTATCAGACATCAATTTTGAAACCGTTTGTTTACTTATCATTAACTTGGATTACATCTAATTAACTACTCAAATTTTCGCTCACGTAATCTATGTCTCATAGTTTGTGCTAAGTGAATAAGTTTTCAAACTTAGATGCCGCGTCTATGGCCCCGACGTCGCAAACTTCGTTAACAGACGGTGACTCAAAACTGCGCGTAGCAATCGTTACCGAAAGTTTTCTTCCACAAGTCAATGGCGTTACCAATTCTGTTCTGCGAACCCTTGAATTTCTGCGTGCAGGCGGACACGAAGTTGCCATCTTTGCGCCCGGCCCTGGCGAGTCATCAGTCAACGGCGTGCCGGTAATTCGCATGGGATCTTTCGGGTTTCCAGGTTATGTTGATTTGCGAATTGCAGTACCGCGTCGGGCGCTAGAAAGCGAAATCAGAAATTTTCAGCCTGATGTAATTCATGTTGCCGCGCCTGCGGTACTCGGGGCATGGGCTCTTCACATTGCTCGCAAACTTGAGATTCCGTCGGTCGCAATTTATCAAACAGATTTGGCGGGTTTCGCTCGACAATATCGACTTGGCGCAACGTCGCCAGCGCTATGGCGATACATCGCCGCTATTCATAATCGAGCCGACATCACTCTTGCGCCGTCATCAGCGGCCGTTTGGGATTTGCGCAGTCACGGAGTTGAAAATGTTGTTCGGTGGATGCGTGGTGTTGACGCCAAGCGTTTCAATCCTGAGCATCGCAATGCTGAGCTTCGCCATCGTTTTAGTTCGCGTGGCAACAAAATCGTTGGGTTTGTTGGTCGCCTTGCGCGCGAAAAACAAGTTGACCGACTGGTAGAAGTCGCAGCATTGCCAGGAGTATCACTTGTAATCGTCGGCGATGGCCCGTGCAAAGACAAACTCGAAAAAATGATTCCATCGGCATTGTTCACGGGCTTTGCAAGCGGTCTTGAATTATCGCAAATGTATGCATCATTTGATGTATTTGCCCACACTGGGGTCGACGAAACTTTCTGTCAGGCGATTCAAGAAGCACTCGCCTCTGGAGTTCCTGTTGTTGCACCTGCGTCTGGTGGACCACTTGATTTAGTTCAGCATGGGCACAATGGTTTTTTATGGAACCCAGCAAAGCGTCACACATTTGTTGAGGGTGTAAATGAATTAGTCACAAATGGCGAGAGCCTCAAGTTTTGTGCATCAAATGCACGTGCGTCAGTTGAACACAGAACTTGGGATTCAGTGATGTCAGAACTTGTTGGTCACTATCGCGCAGTAGCAAATGGTCTTTCGTTGGCTTACAGCGGGGCTTCAAAATGAAATCACTAATCGTTTCACTACATGATGTTGCCCCGGGGTCTGCAGAGACGTCGCGTCGATGGATGGAACTTTTTGATGAGCGCAATCTTGCGGTATCGCTGCTGGTGATTCCCGGGTTATGGAACGGCACTGAACTACTTGCCGATGAACAATTTCAAAAATGGCTTACACAAGTCAGCAGCAGTTCACACGAAGTCGTACTGCATGGTTTACATCATCAGATGATCAAAGAACCAAGCACTAGTTCATTGAAGTTAATTAGCGGTCGATTATTTGCCAGAGGCTGTCAAGAGTTTTGGGCGCTTAGTAAAGCTGATGCCAAAGCGTTAGTTATTGATGGATTAAATAAATTATCGTCACTTGGCTATAAGCCGACTGGTTTTATCGCCCCAGGTTGGCTGGCATCGGCTGGCACAACTCAAGCAATTAGCGAGATCGGTTTTTCTTACACAACTTCACACTTGCTGATTAGTGATCTGTTATTCGAAAAGCGCCACTTTGCACCGGTCATTTGCCAACGACCGAACGCTCCGACAACTCGGCTCGTGATGTTGATGACAACCCTGCTGGCAGAAATATTAATGGCTCTACGCTTGCCGCTTCGGATTGCGGTTCATCCAGAAGACCTTCACGATGCAAAACTTCGAAAACTAATTCTCAAAATCATAAGTCGAGCAGTCGTCAATGGATACCAGTCAATTACCTATGACCAATTCGTAACTAGCAAGCGCAAGCGAAACAAGATGCCAACAGGGTTAAACGACACAATGAGTTTTGTGTAATGCATATTGTTCAAGTCGCAAATTTCGT
>JBAXAW010000097.1:0-6615 GCA_037142305.1 Actinomycetota bacterium | reverse complement strand
CCTGAAATTGTTTTTCACCTTGCAGCACAAGCATTGGTTCGCCGCTCATACGCAGACCCAAAAACTACCTACGACACAAATATCGGCGGCGCAGTCAACCTGATGGAAGCAGTAAAAATCTCTGATTCAATTCGATCACTGATTTTTGTTACATCCGATAAGTGCTACAAGAATAGAGAAGTTCGCGATGGCTACCGCGAAACCGACGAGCTAGGTGGACGTGACCCATACAGTGCTTCAAAGGCTGCGGCTGAACTTGTTTTCTCTTCATTTTTTGATTCATTTTTATCAACTCGAGAAAATTTTGGCGCAGCCACGGTTCGTGCCGGAAACGTAATCGGTGGCGGTGATTGGGCGCAAGATCGGATTATTCCTGACTGCATTCGGTCGCTTTCAACAAATCAGCCGATCGTACTGCGATATCCAAATGCCACTCGCCCATGGCAACACGTTCTTGAACCACTTTCTGGATACGTTCAACTCGCCCACTACCTCGGTGAGTCACCGAAGTCATTTAATGGTGCTTGGAACTTTGGCCCTGATGAGTCAGATGCCTACAGCGTCAACGATGTTGCCAAACAGACCGTGAAGATCTGGGGATCTGGCGAAATAAAAATTGACACTCCGGCTACGCAGATGCACGAAGCCGGTCTTTTGCATCTGAATTGTGACAAAGCAAAACAACAAATGAGTTGGAAACCGCGTTGGGATTTCCTACAAACGATGTCAAACACGGTGTCGTGGTATCGCGACGTCAATAACGGAAACTCAGTCAGAGAAATAACTGAATCTCAAATTAACCAATATATGGAGCAAACAAAATGATCGATGGAGTAATGATCACACCCCTATTACAGATCGCTGACGAACGGGGCAAGGTAATGCATATGTTGAAAAGTACTGACAAGGCTTTTCAGTCTTTTGGTGAAATATATTTCTCATGCGTATTTCCTGATGCCGTCAAAGCCTGGCACTTTCACGAAAAAATGATTCTCAACTATGCAGTTCCGCATGGGCGAATTAAATTTGTGCTCTACGACGATCGGCCTGAGAGCCCCACAAAAGGTGAAGTTCAAGAATTGTTTCTCGGAGAAGAGAACTACTGGTTAGTAACAGTTCCGCCAAAAGTGTGGAATGGCTTTAAAGGAATTGGAACCGAGATGGCTATCGTTGCGAATTGTGCGGGGATTCCACATGACCCGTCAGAAATACATCGGCGTGAGCCAACTGATCCACACTTTCCCTATAACTGGCAACTAATTCATCGATGACCAAGAATGTCCTTCTAACTGGCGGGTTCGGAACACTGGGCGGACGAATATCGGCCAATCTTTCTAAAAACTCCGAAATCAATTTGCGATTGGCGTCGAGACAAAAGCGTCAACCGCCAAGTTGGGCACCAAAAGCCGAAGTCTGCGTAATTGATTTCGAAAATCAAAACTCGATTAAACAAATGTTTCAAGAAGTCACACATGTGATTCATCTTGCCGCGCTAAACGATTATGAGTGTCGAGCAGAGCCGCAATATGCCCAGTTAGTAAATGTCGAATACACGCGTCGAATTGTCGAGCAGGCCAGCGACATCGAAAATTTGCGTTTTATCTATTTTTCAACTATTCAGGTTTATGGAAATAATCTGACTGGGATAATTGCCGAAACATCACCAACTGACCCACGGGATGCGTATTCGCAAACACATCTTGATGCAGAACAGATAGTTGAACACGCGCACAGCACACAACAACTTGAAGGAGTCAGATTAAGGTCGGCTAACGGCTTTGGTGCACCGATGTCACCGGATGCCAAGATCTGGCAGATTATCGCCAACGACCTTTGTCGCCAAGCAGTTGAAACAAAAAAGTTAACACTTAAATCGCATGGGCTGCAGTTTCGCAATTTTGTTCCGTTTACTGATGTTTGCTCGGCAGTTAATCATGCACTTCAACTAAACAAACAACAAATTGCCGATGGGCTGTTCAATCTTGGTGGCAGAAAATCTCTGCAGATAATTCAAATCGCAGAGCTCGTTGCAACAAGATGTGAAGTTATTTTGGGTTTTAGGCCGAAAATAGAAAAACCGAACGAAACCCCCGACTCTGTTCCACCTGCGTTTGAATATAGTTCAGCCAAACTTCTCGCAACAGGACTCAGCGTGAATAGTGATATCGAAAAAGAAATAGATTCGTTACTACAAAGCTGCAAAAACTGGTTTAAGTTTCAAAACTAATATGACCATCAAACCTTATGTTTCGGTGGTGATCCCAACTTATAATCACGCAAAGTTGCTGAAAAAAGCGCTTGATTCGGTTAACGCACAGACTTTTCAAAACTGGGAGGCTGTCGTTGTAAATAACTTTTCAACTGATAACACAATTGAAGTTGTAAATTCTTTTGCCGACCCACGAATCAAACTTTTTAATTTCAGCAATAACGGCGTAATCGCAGCCTCGCGCAACCACGGCCTGAGAGAAGCAACCGGAGACTTCATCGCTTTTTTAGATTCAGATGATATTTGGTATTCAAACAAACTTCAAAAATGCGTTGAGCGAGCTTCGGTGGGTAATCAATTTATCTGTCATGGCGAACTGTGGATTAACAGTGATCTGACTCAACGCAAAGTGATGTACGGGCCAGCCTCAAATGCAACATATGAACGTCTTCTATACAGAGGTAACTGCATCTCAACTTCAACAACTTTTATCGCCAAGCCATTACTTGACTCTGTTCAAGGCTTTGATGAAAATCCAGAAATTATTACAACTGAGGACTATGACCTTTGGTTACGCCTCGCAGCCAAAAATCCACGTACTTCTTTTATCCCTGAAGTGTTGGGCGAATTTCATCGACTTGCCGACAGTGCGAGTAGCAGTGTCCTGAGAAATTTCGCCGCTGAGCTAATAGTTTTGAAAACTCACTTTGCTACACAACCACTAAAGATTATAAATAGGCTTCGCATGCGCCATCGGTTTGCAATTGCTCATTATGGCGCCGCCAGACAATTAACTAATCAACCAGCTCAAGCGATTCGACTGTTTGCCCAGGCCTTCATGTTGTCGCCATTTTTTATAAAAATCTACCTAGGTACAGCGATTACGCTTTGGCGTGCGATCACCACAACTCAAAGCCCGAAGGGCTAGCAACAAAATGAACATGTTGAAATATCGAGTGGCTCAAGTTGTTAGCGCTGCCAATTTGGTTTCTAAATCCAACAAGCAAAAATTGCGACGAGTTTTGATGTATCACTCGGTGGTCAAAAATATAGACTCCGCAATTCAAAAATCAGATATCTATTCGATTTCTGAAACCTATTTTACTAGTCACGTTGATTTTTTGGCGCAAAACTACAACTCGGCCGACCGCAAAGTCGTCTCACTTGAAGATTCATTTTCGTCTGGCGTCTCGATCACATTTGATGACGGATACAAAGACACCCTGACAATTGCTGCGCCACTTCTTTGCAAAAACAATCTTCCGTTTCACGTTTTTGTTACACCAGCAAATTTGATCTCTGGTGATAATAGATATTTATCTGAAGCCGAGTTGGTATCTCTGAGCAAACTACCTGGCGTGACTATTGGTGCTCATGGGTTCTCACATCAACACTTGAACACTCTGCAAGCAACCGAAATCACTGATGAATTAAAATCGAGCAAAGAGTGGCTCGAAAACTTGACCCAAAGAAACATAACAACAATGAGTTATCCGCATGGCGCATTCAATTCTCAAGTTCAAGAAATTGCGGCGTCAGTCGGGTACCTTTACGCCGCAACAAGCAGTTGGGGTTGCTACCAAGTCGGGGTCAAACCACTCGAGATTCCACGCATTGATGTTTGGAATCTTGACAATCAAACAACGCTGAAACAGAAGTTAAATGGTCAATGGGACTGGATTGGTAAATTATCATCACCACTTCAAGAGACAATTAAATAATGTTTCTTTTTATTTTTCAAGCAGTGCTCTTGGGTGTAGTGCTAATGCTTTTTGCTAGGCGCTCTGGCCGTTACGACCTGTATCTCACATTATTTACAGCCGTTTGGGTGCTCGCAGTAATCGTGATTCGATTTATTTACGGTGTCGATCATGCATCCTTTTATTCAAGCGACCAAGGCACTCAGATCGTCTTACTAAATCAGTTCATTGATCAGGGTGTTTCACTTTCGCTGGACAGATTTATCGGAGGTCGCTACATTGTGGTGGCGCCAGTTTGGCTTTTAAACACAATCGGGTTTGATTCATTGCTGGCTTTCAAATTCTTCCAGGCGCTTTCTCTGCTATTTACTTACAGAGTTTGTTCTGACTTCATCCGCAGTCAAGGGATACAAGTCAAGTTATGGCACGCCATTTTGTTTTCTGGACCGCTCTTCATTTTTTTATCAGCACTTGGACTTCGAGACTTACAAATTGTTTTATGTGTTTCGTATTTTTATTTAGGACAAGTGCCGTTACTGCGGTTCGTCGCTCTAGGGGTTTCAGGCTTACTTCGACCACACTTAACTGTTGCTCTAATTTTTGCATGGCTGGTCGGTCAGTGGCTGAAGCGGCACCCGTTGAAACGAACACCAGTCGCCCTAATTGCAATCACAGTTACAGTTTTTGTCGCAGGGGGTTTTGGATTCGCCTTGGGAGGGTTCTTTAAGTATAAAAATAATTATGTTTCTCCAAAACTCTTCACCCAAGAAGCATGGTGGAGATTTTTTGCAAATCTTCTAGGATTACAATTTCTTACTTTTGGCAAAGACGTCGTAAGACTTACTGTTACACAGTTGCTTGCGCTGAGATTATTTTTCGTCGACACTTTCATGATTCCAATTTTATTTATCTACACGATGTTAAATAATAAGCTCGCTTATTCGGCACTCAGAATTGAAGTGTTTATTTCATTCGTATTTTTTCTCGGGCTTGTCTCGCAAACTAACTTCAACTCATCGCGCCAGAATCTACCTTTTCTGTCAATAATGGGTGTTCTCGCACTCTTGGGGATCTTGCGATCAAGAAAACTAGATGTTGAAAATTAAAAGTGAGATTATTGACCAAATAATCGTTAAACATAAGCACAGCGTTTATGATTCATTTATAGCGATATGAAAATTCTTGTAACTGGCGCAACCGGCTTCATTGGCACCCAACTCGTGCCAAAACTCAAGCAGTCACACGACGTAGAAATTCTCGATGCACGGCAAGTTAGCGACACAAAATTGCAGTGGCACCAAGCAGTCGATGATTGTGAGGTACTTATCCATCTGGCTGCACGAGCACATGTGACCAGCGACGGCTCAAATTCTCAACATGACTTATACCGTTCAACTAACTCACTTTTAACTTCACAACTTTCACAACGATTAGCGCTAGGCAAAGATAAGCATTTTATTTTTATGAGTACCGCAAAAGTCCTTGGTGGCTCAACTAAAAAAGACACACCGTTCAAAAGCAATGATCCACTTATGGCGACAGATCCATACTCAAGTTCTAAAGGCGAAGCGGAACAAGAATTGCAAAATCTGTGCGATCGAACCAGCCTCAAATACACGGTCATTAGACCGCCGCTTGTTTACGGTCCGGGGGTAAAAGCAAATTTTCTGTCAATGATGAAGTGGGTCAATGACCAACGACTTCTGCCACTGGCGAATACTCAAAATCTACGAAGTTTCGTCGGCATAAGAAATCTCGGCAGTCTTATTGAAACTTGCGTTATAAACGACAGTGCGCAGAATCAAATCCTGCATGTTTCAGACAACCACGATTTATCAACAACTGAGTTACTCCAGATTTTGGCTGAAGTAATGGGTAAGAAGTCTCGCCTGGTGTCGTTTCCACGACCAGCTTTGCGACTTGCAAGTCAAATTATTGGCAAACCTCGAATATACGAACAACTTTGTGGTTCGTTTCAGTTGGATATTTCACAAACTTGTGAGTTGCTGAAATGGTCGCCACCATTCACGGTCAAACAAGAACTCGAACAAACAGTGACATGGTTTAATTCGAAGCCCAAATGATTTTTCTTATTGTCGGTGCGACAATCACAATAAGTTTTGGAGTAACTCACTTCGTTCGCAGAAACGCAATCAAACGCAACAAATTTGATATTCCCAATGAGCGTAGTTCGCACAAAAATCCGACTCCGCGCGGAGGTGGCGTCGCGGTAGTTGCCGCGTTCGTATTTGGCTTGCTTGCACTTGCGATGCGATGCGATATAAGCAAAGAATCCTTTTATGCAATTGTTGTGCCAGGGTCGCTTGTAGCAATAATTGGCTATCTAGACGATCTTGGTCGTGTGACTGCTGCGCGATTACGACTGATCGGCCACTTTGTTGCCGCTGTGATTGCAGTTTATATTTTGGGTGGTTTGCCACCAATGACATTATTTTCAGAGACTCTTGATATCGGATTCGTTGGCAACATAATTGCAGTTCTGTTTCTCGTCTGGATGTTAAACCTATTTAACTTTATGGATGGAATTGATTCAATAACTGGAGTCGAGACTTTGACTAGTTGTCTCGTCTTAGTGTTTTTTTTAATTAACAAATCTGAAACCGAATTGTGGCAGGTTCCAGCACTTTTATGCGGAGCCATCATCGGTTTTTTGTATTTCAATTGGCCACCAGCAAAAATTTTTCT
>JBAXAW010000096.1:0-6706 GCA_037142305.1 Actinomycetota bacterium | reverse complement strand
TTTGAAACGTCCAATCGCCCCCAAGTACTAGTTGAGTTGCAGCCAGTTCGCGAGCGCACGCAACTCGTCAGTGAGCGCGCCGTTGATAGACGCTCGCTTGATGCCTTTTTCGGTGTGCACGCTTAGCACGAGCAACTTCGAGTTGGTGCGATCGGCTTTGAGATCGACTCTGCCAACTAATTCTCCGTTCATCATGAAAGGCAAGACAAAATAGCCGAACTTGCGTTTTTCTTTTGGCGTATATATCTCGATGCGATAATGAAAATCAAATAACCGCTCGTTACGCGGACGGCACCAAACAAGCGAATCAAACGGAGATAATAACGCAGTGGCGTGAAGTTCTTTCGGTAACTTCGCGTTGCGATGTATGAAGGCTTTTTCTTGCCAACCAGCAACGGTGACTGCGCGCAACTCGCCTTGTTCGACGAGTTCGCTGACTAACGGTTTTATAACAGCTGTTTTTTGTCGGTAATAATCAGCAAGATCGCTAAGATTTGCCACGCCTTGTGCTTTTGCCGCACGCACGAGCAATTGTTTACGTGCATCATTTTCGGTTGGTGTGGGCAAATTAAAAATTTTTTGAGGCAACACGCGCTCAGTGATGTCGTAAATGCGAGCAAAGTCAGTGCCACGACAGCAAGACATCAGTTGCCCAGTGAGAAATAAATATTCAAGGGCGGTTTTTGCTTCGTCCCAATCCCACCACGATGATTTCTTTTCAGTGCGCGTCGAAAGTTCGCGTGCCGCAACCGGCCCGTTTGTCTCGACATGTTTCAAGACTCGATTTACAAACGCTTTGTTGTCGGCATAAAAACTCGTCAACCCCCAGTGTTTGATTTTGCCTGTGCGAGCAGCGTTCATCTTCCAGCGAAATAACGACTGAATTTCGACTGGTAGCAATGCTGCTTCGTGCCCCCAATATTCAAAGATCTTGCTTTGTGCCGTGGCTTTATTTATTGCATTTCGGTCGTGATCGCCAAGTCGCGAGAACAGCGGCAACTCTTGGCTACGCACCAGCACATTCACCGAGTCAATCTGAATAACGCCAAGTTTTTTGATCACTTGAACTGCATCAGCAGTCGATGATTTAGATTTTGAACGAGGTTTATCAAAACCCTGAGCAGCAAGTGCCAACGAACGAGCCTCAACGATCGTTAGTTCGTCGAGCCGTTTTGGCATCGCGGATTATTTGTTAGTCAGCGACAGTAATTGTGATCGACTTAATTACAACATCTTCAACAGGTCGATCGCCAGGTCGCGTCGCGACATTTTGCATCGCATCAACTATCTCGAGACCCTTGACAACTTGGCCAAACAACGAATATTGCGGTGGCAGACCAACGCCACTTGAGCCGCTGACGATAAAAAATTGTGAACCGTTTGTGTTCGGCCCAGCATTTGCCATCGCCAAGCTTCCGATTTGATATTTGCCCGGCTTCGGTAGTTCATCCCCAAATTTATAACCAGGGCCGCCGCGACCAGAACCTTCAGGGTCGCCACCTTGGCACATGAAGTTTTTAATAATTCGATGAAAAATCACGCCGTCGTAATAATGATGCGCAGCGAGAAAAATAAAGTTGTTAACAGTCAGTGGAGCAGCCGCCGCGTCAAGTGCAATCACGAGCGTGCCTAGAGTCGTCTCCATTGACACGCTGTAACGCTTGGTCGGGTCAATGCCCATCGGTGGCATGCTGGCAAATTTTTTGATTGTTGCGGCCGAACCGTCGAGCGCCGGAAATTCTGAAGGTTGTGTTGTTGACATAGCCCTGAACCCTACACTCGTGTCATGACAGAAACGACTGGATACGGCAATTTAGATATCGCGCTGATTGATGCGATTGAACTTGATTTAAACGGCGTAGATGCCGCCATGGAGCGACTTGAAAAAGGCACATACTTTACTGACGAAGTCACAGGCGCACCGCTTGAAACTAATTTTCTGATCTCGAATCCGCTTGCTCGCCGCAACTCATAGGTTACGAATAGCGGATTAGATAGTTCGCAAATCTCTAGCGCGTTGTAATTGCATCCATTGATGCATCGAGTGTCATAACAAAACTCGAGCCAGGCAAACAATCTTTTAGCGACGCTGCGTTTTCGTCTGCTTGTGCCTGAGTATCAAATGCTTTGAATTGCACTGTGTCCCACATTCGGCCGTCACCGATTATCGTGCCTTCTGCTGAAAAATTTGTCGCGCTCTCAATTTGAGCAAATGCACTGTTGCGATTTTCTGTTTGGCGCACAACCATTAATACTGCACGCGAATTGCCAACAGTTGGTCGACCGGTTTTATCAAGTGCAAGGTCTTCTGGTCGACAGCACACGATAATCGTGCGTTGCATGCCAGCTGCCTTGTGCTTATGTTTTTCGCTGAAATCTTTTCGAGACTGCATCTCGATAAAAGATTTACGGGTGGCGTAGCGCACAATCGCAATTCGATCCCAATCTTCACTGCCGACGTGACTCTTTTTTACGTCTGCGACAAAAACCATGTCAGCGCCAATTTTGCTAAGCACGCTTGCTGGGTTGTAACGATCATCGGCCTCTCGACCACTAATAGATTTATCCATGCCGTCATCGCTCTGGTACTGCGCGACTTCGTGATACTTCATCAAATTGACCATATATATTGGCCCGTCATTTTCTGGGGCTCGCGTCGCTAAATCAATACCGTATTCTTTGTTGATCGTTCCGTAGTTGTGTTTGAGATGTGGTTTATCGCTCATACCCAAATCATATTCGTTGCAACAACACTCAAACGACCCGAACTCATTGTCATAATTACATTCTTCCTAGAACATTGGGTAGTTGTCGTCTGAGATTTCGCCGGTGCGTGGCGAGTCTTTGCCGCGAAAAAACTTGCTCAAGAACTTTACGATGCGCGACAAAAAATTCATAGCGCCAAGTCTCGCACAAGCAATCTCGCAACTGCGTCGTAGCCAGAGTCGGTCAAGTGAACACGGTCGGCAAACAGCCAATCTGGTTGTTGAAGCTCCGGTGCATCGTTGAGGTTCAAATATTTCACACCGACTTTTGAGCAGATTGCGTGAAGGTCTTTGATGTATTGATCTCGATACTCGGCAAGTTCGTTGAGTACTTGCGAGAAACTCTCTGCCTCTTGATCTAGCAGCGCAAATAATTGTTTTTCTTCGGTTGTCAAGGTCTTGTTCAACCATGGTGCAAACGGTTGAAGCACAAAGCTTGATGTGGTGCCAGTGTTTTTTGCAACCATCTGCAAATATTCGCAGTCGCGTTCAAACACCGAAAGCATCGCGGCGTACGAATCTGCTTTTGAAGACCTTGACTGAGCTGCTGCTGTGGTTTTTTTTGCTAGGCCGAACTTTGCGCGAACTCCAGCAAACAACATTCGCGACAGTTCACGGTTGCCGACCGCAGCAACAGCCATCTGCTTCTCAAAAAGTGATTGTTGAAAGAACGCTCCGTACATCGAAGAGTAGCTGCCCGGCATTAACGCACGAGTTAAATTATTTACACCAGACAGCATGACGAGTGGCCCCGCAACTTTTTTTATGTTCGCCAACTGAACGAGCAGTACTTCTTGTGTCGAATTGAAAGCACGGCCCCCAAAGTTGAGCCAATTAAGTTTCGTTAATTTATTAAGTCGGCTCGGGATAGTTGTCGCATCCGAAGTCGCACCGACGCCAAACACGGCGCTGCTACCAATTAGCAAGGCAGTTGGTGACTCATCTTTCGCTCCAACAGTTTTACGAATGCCATATTCATTTGTTGAGACAGACTTAAGTTCGACACTGCGTGGATGAAAATACATCAAATGTGGCACCCATTCTTGGCGCGCGCCAAGTTCGTCGTAGTCGACCATCTGCGGAACTATTAAGTTGCGCTGCTCAACTGCAGCGCGAGAGTTTTTAGCGTTGGCGCTCAAAGTGATCCTTTGGTAACCGAGCTTTATCAACCCAATAACTTTGCGCCGATTTTTTTGAAGTTAACCGACCCAAGCCAAAGATTCTTCGCGTAGCGCCAACTACAACGATTGCGCACCAAACGACAAACACAAAACTGCGCTTAATCAAGTGCGAACTCTTTTTGCCAGTCTGAGTCATGTTCAAACACTGGTTGTTCAGATTTTGATAACAGCAATGAACCGATCACAAGATAATCCATATCGGTGCGCATGAAACATGTGTATGCCTCTTCTGGCGTGCAAACTGGCGGCTCACCACGAACATTAAACGACGTGTTCAGCAACACCGAACAACCGTGGCGTTTTTTGAACTCAGAAAGCAAACTATGAAATTCTGGATTAGTTTCTTGATGCACGGTCTGCACTCGCGCCGAGAAATCAACGTGCGTCACTGCCGGAATCTCCGATCGCACGACATTTAATTTGTCGATGCCGAAAAGTTTTGACATGTCGTCGTGATCTTTGCTTCGACGATGTTGCGCAACTGGAGCGACGATCAACATGTACGGGCTCGACTGAGTGAGGTCAAACCAATCTGTGACATCTTCAGCCAAGACCGCAGGCGCAAAAGGCCGAAACCCTTCACGAAATTTAATTTTGAGGTTCATCTTTTTTTGCATATCTGGATGACGGGCATCACCCAAGATTGTGCGATTACCGAGCGCTCGTGGGCCGAACTCCATTCGACCTTGAAACCACCCGACGACTGAGCCGTCATTTAATAGATTTGCGACACGCGTGTTGAGTTCTGCTGTCGCAAGTTTTTGATATGGGATCACTTTTGAATCTAAAAATGTCGAAACTTCAGCATCAGTGAATTTCGGCCCAAGATAACTGCCGCGCATCGCATCACTGGTTTTCACAGTTCGTGGCTTGCCGAGATATTTGTGCCATACACCAAGTGCGGCGCCGAGTGCCCCGCCGGCGTCTCCAGCCGCAGGCTGTATCCAAACATTTTCAAATATGTTTTCGCGAATCAACTTTCCGTTGGCGACACAGTTAAGCGCAACACCACCCGCAAGACAGAGATTTTTTGAGCCAGTTGTTGCGCGCGCGTATCGCGCGAGACGACCAACTACGAGTTCGGTAACTTCTTGCATCGAGCGCGATAGATCCATTTCGCGCTGCGAAAGTTCTGACTCTGGGTTTCGCGCCGGGCCACCAAACAAGCCGGCGAATCGTTGACTCGTCATTCGATTGCTAACTGGGAAATCGAAATACTCCATATTCAAACGAAAACTTCCGTCTTGTTGCACTTCAATCAAGTGCTCAAGAATCGTGTCAACATATTTTGGTTCGCCATACGGTGCGAGTCCCATCATTTTGTATTCGCCAGAGTTGACTTTGAAACCGGTGAAACTTGTGAATGCCGAATAAAGCAAACCAAGTGAATGTGGAAACTTGATTTCTTTAATCACTTCAAGCGAGTTGTCACGGCCGACCGACAAACTTGTTGTCGCCCACTCACCAACACCATCAATCGTCAGTACTGCTGCTTCATCGAACGGCGAAGGATAAAAAGCCGACATCGCGTGCGCTTCGTGGTGTTCAGCGAATAAGACTTCTCCTGAGAAATTTAAAAACTTTTGGATCTGTTCTTTTGTTTGCAACTTGCCGCCAAACCAAAGCGAGCCGGCTGCAGCAAATGACTTTCGACCGCGCGGCGCATACGCCATGTGGGTCTTTACAATTCGATCAAACTTGAGCATCGGCTTGTCGTAAAACACGACGTAGTCGATTTCACTTTCTGAGATTTTCGCTTCAGCCAAGCAAAAGTCAGTCGCAAGACGAGGTAACCGAGAGTCATGCTTTCTGCGCGAGAACCGCTCTTCTTGGGCGGCAGCCACGATCTCACCGTCACGCACAAGGCATGCGGCACTGTCGTGATAAAGCGCGGAGATTCCGAGAATGTTCGTCATCGGCGCTTCGTATTCTACAGACACAAAGAGTTATTCTTGATTTGTGGCTGACCCGTTTAAAGCTCGCAATCCGTTCGCACCGTGGGATCGACGCGAGTTGCCAGGAATGTTTGATGTAGAAGAAACTGCTCGTCGCGTCGGTCACTATAAATGGGCAGAGATGAAATTGTTTGAAGTGCTGGGCGGATGGATCGCAACTGTGCCAGAGATTGATGTCAAACTTCGTCTCGGCACGCATTGTTACAAACATGCTTGGCATGCAGAGTTGTGGCACAACCGATTGCCCGAACTTCGCGAAATGAACCCAGAGCGGCTCACCGTTCCGCCGAATGATGCGATGGTTCAATTTATTGCTGCGCTCACCGAACCAGAAGCGCCAGAAATGACAATTGAAAAACTTGTTGGCGTTTACCGAGTTTTTATCCCGCACTTTATTTCGGCATACACATTTCATTTGAACAACACCAGCCAAATCACCGACGGCCCAACAAGTCGGTCAATCAAATTTATTCTGCAAGACGAGTTCGATGACTGGCGGGATGGCGAGATGTTGATCCAAACCCTATTAACTACGCCCGCAGAAGTGAAGCGCGCGTCAGACCATCAGGCACGGCTAGAGATATTGTTAATAGAAGCAGGTGGCATCGCCGGACCAGGAACAATTGGTTCGGCATACGCCGAGTGATTAAATAAATTCGAAAGATTATTCAAAAGATATAGAGGTCAGTAATGAGAAAATTTTTCCCAGTGCAAGATTTGGCTCGCGACGAACGATTCACTCAAGCCACTAACGAAGAGCGCATGGCCGACCCGCGTGGCACTAATAACGCGAGCGCGATTCGCA
>JBAXAW010000095.1:0-6868 GCA_037142305.1 Actinomycetota bacterium | reverse complement strand
ACGGCGGCGATATCTGCTGGGGTCATACTTCTCTTAATTTCAAACGTGACCACGCTAAAAGGATATCTATTGGCGATCGTGTGTAGCGTTGCCTGCGCATGGCTGTGAAGAAAACAGAACTAAATAAGCGTGCAACTGATGTGTTGCGATTGCTCAAGCGCGAGTACCCGGTCGCGATCTGCGAGTTGACGCACGATTCTGCGTTTCAATTGTTGGCCGCAACAATTCTTTCGGCACAGTGCACAGATGTTCGTGTCAACATGGTTACGCCTGCGTTGTTTGATTCTTATCCGACGCCGGCGAAACTTGCCACAGCCGATGTTGCGCATGTTGCACAGTTGGTGAGGTCAACTGGCTTCTATCAAACGAAAGCCAAAAACTTAGTTGGTATGGCGAGCCAAGTGATATCGCGATTCGGCGGTGAAGTACCGCGCGAAATTGAAGATCTGATCACACTGCCCGGTGTTGGTCGAAAGACAGCCAATGTTTTGCGCAGCGTTGTTTTTGATCTGCCAGGTTTGCCGGTCGATACACATGTCGGGCGACTATCGCGTCGATTGGGTTTGACGAAACTTGAAGACCCTGTCAAAGTTGAGTACGAACTTAATGCAATGTTGCCGCCAACAGAGTGGGGACAATTTAGTTTGCGATTAATTTTGCACGGCCGACGGGTGTGTGACGCTAAGAAACCTAAATGCGAAGACTGCTTACTAGAGAAACTTTGTCCAAGTTCGAACTTGCCAACAAAAAAGAAAGTTGCTAAGAAAGCCGTGAAGAAAACTGTCAAGAAAACTGTCAAGAAAACTGTCAAGAAAGTGATCAAGAAATGAGCATTTCACCGCAACGACAAAGTGCACTCGCTGAAATCGCCGCACTGGCCGAAAATGTTGAGCGTTGTCGCGAGCGGATAGTTTCGTTGGCTGAGTCGCAGCGGCTCGCGACCTTTGATCCCAAGAAGCCCGAAAACGACGATGGCCTATTGATGGCGATCTATGAGGCCGAACGCGGACTTGTCAACGCCGTGCGGCTGCTGCAACGCGCTGCGCGGGCGCGCTGACCATAAATCTTTTCAGGCAGACTGGAGCGATGACTAATTCAAGTTTGAGCGATAAACCGCTAATTGCTGTTCTAGATTATGGCATTGGCAATCTTCGCTCGGCCCAAAAAGGTTTGCAATTTGTAGGTGCTGACGCTCGACTTACAAGTGATTTTAAATTGATTTCAGACGCTGACGCCGTCGTGTTGCCAGGTGTCGGTAATTTTGGTGCGTGCATGACTGCGTTGCGCGAAGCCGGCCTTGAATCGGCTGTTCACGATGCGATCGCCACGTCACGACCATTTTTAGGTATCTGCGTAGGAATGCAAATGTTGTTTGAAAGTAGCGAGGAGAGTCCTGGTGTTTCGGGTCTTGGCGTCATTAATGGCGAGATTCGTTGGTTGCCAGCTGATGTGCAAAAGCCTCAAATGCAGTGGAACCAACTGAAAATTTTAAAGCAAGACGAGATGTTTGCTGGAATTAGCGAAAATCCATGGATGTATTTCGTGCACTCGCTTTCTGCTGTTCCGCAGCTGCAGTCAGTAGTCGTAGCAAATTGCAATTACGGCACAGATCTTGTTGCAGCAATTCGGTCTGAAAACATTTTTGCAACACAGTTTCATCCTGAAAAATCGGCAACAGAAGGTTTGAAAATTCTCGAAAACTTTGTGGCGACATGCGGCGCTGCGCGTGTCGCAGTAAAAATCTGAGTAATTGATGCAGATATTTCCAACGCGCGAAGAATTTCACATTCTCGCTACACAAAACACTGTTATTCCAGTTTGGTGCGAAGTTCTCGCTGATACTGAAACGCCAGTTTCTGCGTACATGAAACTCGTCGGAGATCGTCCAGGGTTTTTGCTTGAGTCCGTTGAACACGGCGAACGCTGGAGTCGATTTTCTTTTGTCGGCCGTGATCCCGTGGCAACCCTTGTTTTGCGTAATGGAGTGATCACTACGACTGGCGAGATTCCTAAATCAATGCCGCTTGAAAACGGAATCCTTGCGGCGATTGAATCGTTGCTCGAAACTTATACGGCGCCTTTGCATCCCGATCTTCCACCGTTGCAGGGCGGGTTAATGGGCTTTTTGGGATATGACATTGTTCGCGAAATTGAAAACCTGCCAAATACGCCGCCAGAAGATCGCGACTTGCCAGATGCAGTAATGAGCATGATTGGGTCGCTGGCCGCGTTCGATCACTGGCGTCAACGCTGCTACATGATTGAGAGTGTTCCGGTGGCTGGTCTTAATCACGAACAGCGCGAAACTGCCTATGACAATGCGATCAAGAGAGTTCATAAGGGAGTTGAAGATCTTGCGCGACCGATTGCGCACACCCCTGTTGAACCGCCAAGTCGTGACGACACTCTCAAAATTGAATCGTCAATGCCGAACGGCGTGTACGAGCGAGCCGTTGAAGTAGCTAAAGAACATATTCGTGCTGGAGATATTTTTCAAGTCGTGTTGTCGCAACGATTTGATATTGCTCTCGAGGCTGACCCATTTGATGTTTATCGTGTGTTACGACAAATTAATCCGAGTCCGTATATGTATTATCTCAAACACGAAGACATCACGATCGTTGGCTCGTCACCTGAACCGATGGTGCAACTTCGTAATGGTCGAGTCGTAAGTCGACCGATTGCGGGTACGCGCAAACGTGGCAAAGATGACGAGCAAGATCGCAAACTGGCTGGCGAATTAAAGGAGAATCCGAAAGAGCGCGCTGAGCATGTGATGCTGGTCGATCTTGCGCGTAATGATGTTGGTCGTGTCGCTGAATTTGGCTCAATGAATGTTGATGAGTTCATGTCACTCGAGAGATATAGCCACGTCATGCATTTGACTTCGCAAGTTTCCGGAACACTGCGCGAAGGTCTTGGGCCAATTGATGTATTGCGAGCAACTCTCCCAGCAGGCACAGTAAGTGGTGCGCCAAAAGTTCGAGCAATGGAGATTATTGACGCGCTTGAACCAACTAAGCGCGGACCGTATGCCGGCGTCGTCGGGTATGTTGATTTTTCGGGCAACCTAGATACAGCGATCGCGATTCGCACAATGTTTGTTGGAAAACATGGCGCAACTCTGCAGGCTGGCGCTGGAATCGTTGCCGACAGCATCGCCAGTGAAGAAGACCTTGAATGTCGCAATAAGGCTGCTGCATTGCTGGCTGCGATTCCTGCGGCGCGGATTATGACACAGCGCCGCAAAGAGCAAATGTCATGAGCGCGTTTTATCTTGAACAGACTCGCGATGAGATTTTAGTAACTGGTGTAGATGCGAGAAAGTTTTTACACTCACAACTTGCCAATGACATCGCAAGTTTAGCGATTGGAGATTCTTGCTACAGTCTGCTGCTCGAGCCCACTGGAAAAATTACATCATTAGTCCGTGTTCGATGCATCGCCGAAGATAATTTTGTACTTGATACTGAATCAGGTCTCGCCCAAATTACATCATCTCGTCTATTGCGTTTCAAAATTCGTATTAAGTGTGAAATCGTTACTAGTTCACAAAACTATTTTTTGTTTAGAAATTTGACAACAGAGCAACACGCAGAACTTGTCACTACTCATAACGCATTCAAAGCCTGGCGTGGCGCGAAACTTGAAGTTGATGCGGTGTCTTTTGATCCAAAACAAATATCTGAAATTCGTCAAGGGTCAATCAGTGAATATGAACACGCTCGTGTGCTCGCTGCGTGGCCAATTATGGGTGTTGACATGACAACTGATTCGACTCCGTCCGAGACAGGCTTGACCGATGTCGCAGTGAGTTTCACAAAGGGCTGCTATCCAGGGCAAGAACTAGTTGAGAGAATGGACTCTCGAGGTACTGCGGCGCCAAGGTCGTTGCGTTTAATTCGCGTTGCAGATGGTGCGCGAGTTGGTGCACCGGTGATGCTCGACTGTCAAGAGATTGGGATTTATACGAGTGTTTGCCAAGAATTTGCGTTGGCATTGATTAAACGCAGTGCAGATAGCAGTTCAATCCAAATCGGCTCGTAAACTCAATCACTATGACACTTATTTACGCATTCGATCACAAGCACCGCCGCGCACCAATGAGTATGAAAGATCTACTTGGTGGTAAGGGTGCGAACCTCGCTGAAATGATGAGTGTTTTGAAATTACCAGTACCGCACGGTTTTACTGTCACGACTGATGCCTGTCGCAACTATATGCACAGTGGTTGGCCAAAGTCACTAGATAAAGAACTTGCGATGCATGTTGCGCAACTTGAAAAGAAAATGGGGGCCCGTCTCGGCGATCCAGTTAATCCGCTACTCGTTTCAGTTCGATCGGGCGCAAAGTTTTCGATGCCAGGAATGATGGACACGGTGCTCAACTTGGGGCTCAACGATCGCAGTGTTAAAGGTCTTTCGGGTTCGACGAAAGATGATCGCTTCGCTTACGACAGTTATCGACGATTCATCGCGATGTATGGACGAATTGTTCTCGGCGTTGACGGTGCAAAATTTGAGCATCCATTTGAAGAAGCAAAAAAACTTGCAGGTGTTAAGAGTGATGCGCTTTTGCCAGCCGAGTCGTTGCGCACATTGTGCGAGACATACAAGAGTGTTGTCAAGAGTGAAACTGGCAAAGAGTTTCCACAAGATCCAATTAAGCAACTTCGTGGTGCGGTTGAAGCCGTGTTTCGTTCTTGGAACGGTGCGCGTGCAATCGCTTATCGAGTTCGTGAGAAAATTAGCCATGACCTCGGTACCGCGGTCAATGTGCAAGCGATGGTGTTTGGCAATCGTGACGATAATTCGGGCACAGGTGTAGGTTTTACTCGCAACGCGGCAACGGGCGAAAACAAACCATATGGCGACTATCTCATTAATGCGCAAGGCGAAGATGTCGTTGCCGGCATTCGCAATACTGAAGATCTAGATGCACTGAAGCGGCAGTTCCCGATTGTGCACAAAGAGTTGTTGGCGATTTTTGATCGTCTTGAACGGCACTATCACGATATGTGTGACACCGAATTTACGATTGATCAAGGCAAGTTGTGGATGTTGCAGACTCGCGTTGGTAAGCGCACAGGTGCCGCCGCTTTGAAAATGGCAGTTGATATGACTGCTGATTCTGGCGTTGGTAAAGCGGCTTGGAAGATTTCTAAAAAAGAAGCGTTAATGCGTGTGAATGCAGAGCACTTAGATCAGGTTTTGCATCCACAGTTCATCAATAAATCGAAAGCCTTGACAAAAGGTTTGGCTGCGTCTCCGGGTGCGGCAGTCGGCAAAGTTTATTTCACTGCCGATGACGCAGAAGCCGCTGCGAAAAAAGGCGAAGCAGTTATTTTGGTGCGCAGCGAGACCAGCCCAGAAGATGTGCATGGCATGATGGTCGCAAAAGGTATCTTGACTTCGCGTGGAGGATTAGTTAGTCACGCCGCGGTAGTCGCACGCGGATGGGGAACACCAGCAATCGTTGGTGCTGACTCTGTGCATATTGACGGCAAATTATTTAGTGTTGGTGATGTCATTGTTCGCGAAGGCGATGTGATCTCGCTTGACGGCACAACTGGCGAAGTGATGATTGGCGAGATGCAGTTGACGGCCGCTAAACCGACTAAAGAGTTCCAAACAATTCTCAAATGGGCTGATGAAATCCGCAAGGGCAAACTTGCTGTGCGTGCAAACGCCGACACAGGCGAAGATGCTGACAAGGCACGCGAATATGGTGCCGAAGGAATTGGCTTGTGTCGAACTGAGCATATGTTTCTTGCTCCAGATCGTTTGCCAGTTGTGCGGCGGATGATTTTGGCAGATTCACCGGCAGAAGAAGCGGCTGCACTTGAAGAATTGCGTGCGGTACAAAAAGAAGATTTTGCAGAGATTTTACGATCGATGTCTGGGCTTCCAGTAACGGTTCGTCTACTCGACCCACCGTTGCACGAGTTCTTGCCAAATGTTGAAGAACTTGAAATCAAACAAGCGACAACTGGTTTAGATCTACAAGAGAAGAAACTGTTGCGTGCGGCACATGACTGGTCTGAAGTGAACCCGATGCTCGGTACGCGAGGTGTGCGGCTCGGCGTGATTAAGCCAGGTCTTTACGCGATGCAGGTTCGTGCATTGATGCAAGCAGCCGATCAAGTTGCCAGTGAGGGATACCAGCCCGTTGTTGAAGTGATGATTCCGTTGACTGTGACCCGCGAAGAACTAGCTCTTGCTCGTTCGTGGGTCGAAAGTGTACTGGTCGAACATTCGACCCGACCAAAAACTAAGTCAATTGGTCGAGGCAAAAAAGTTGCGCGACCGAAGGTAACGATCGGCACGATGATCGAAACTCCTCGGGCTGCATTGTGTGCCAACGAACTTGCAGAGTATGCAGATTTCTTTAGTTTCGGTACAAATGACCTGACGCAGATGACGTTTGGTTTCTCGCGCGATGATGTTGAGAGCCGAATGATGCCTGCATATCTTGAGGCGGGTTTATTGAAGCGAAACCCATTTGAGACGATTGATCAGACTGGTGTTGGCGAACTCGTAGAGATTGCTGCCAAGCGAGGTCGCAAAGCGAAACGAGGAATCAAACTTGGAGTTTGTGGTGAACATGGTGGCGACCCGGAGTCGATCGCGTTGTTTTATCGCGCTGGACTTGACTACGTTTCGTGCTCGCCTTACCGCGTGCCTATCGCTCGTCTCGCCGCAGCGCAATCTGTTATCGGTGGCCTAAAAACCGAAACTAAATAACTATTTAGTAAAAGTTTTGCTAGTCAAGAAAGTTTGGATACTTGCTTAAGAAGCATGAAGCAAACTCAGCGCGAATTGGGTAGTAGTCAGGTGTTGGTTGCAATTTTGGGTGTGTGCTCAAAATG
>JBAXAW010000094.1:0-6891 GCA_037142305.1 Actinomycetota bacterium | reverse complement strand
ACTTGAAGACCCATTCGAAAACATGGGTGCGCAACTTGTAAAAGAAGTTGCAACAAAGACCAACGACGTTGCTGGTGACGGAACGACGACGGCGACAGTTCTTGCACAAGCCATGGTTACTCACGGCATGCGCAACGTTGCTGCTGGTGCGAACCCGATGGCACTTAAGCGTGGAATCGAAAAAGCAGTTGCTGCAGTTGTTGAGTCGCTTAAGAGTCAATCAAAAGAAGTTGATGACAAGAGTGACATCGCAAGCGTTGCAACAATTTCCGCTGGAGATGCTTCAATCGGCAAAGTTATCGCCGATGCAATCGACAAAGTTGGCAAAGATGGTGTCGTAACTGTTGAAGAGTCAAATACTTTTGGTATTGAACTTGATTTCACAGAAGGTATGCAGTTTGACAAGGGCTACTTATCGCCATATTTCGTGACAGACCAAGATCGTCAAGAAGCAGTTCTTGAAGATGCTTACATCTTGTTTTACTCGTCAAAGATCGCCACAGTTCAATCGATGCTTCCAGTTCTTGAGAGCGTGATGAAGACTGGCAAACAGCTTGTGATAATCGCCGAAGATGTTGAGGGCGAAGCACTCGCAACTTTGGTTGTCAACAAGATTCGTGGCACATTCAACTCGACAGCAGTCAAGGCCCCGGGCTTTGGCGATCGTCGCAAGGCAATGTTGCAAGACATGGCAGTTCTCACTGGTGGGCAAGTAATCAGTGAAGAAGTTGGTTTGAAACTTGAAAACGTAACTCTTGATTTGCTCGGCCGTGCCAAGCGCATCATCATTACTAAAGAGACGACAACAATCGTCGACGGTGCTGGCGACAAGAACGAAGTTAAGGGTCGCATTAGCCAGATTAAAACTGAGATTGACAACACCGACTCTGACTGGGATCGCGAGAAGCTTCAAGAGCGTCTTGCAAAACTTGCTGGTGGTGTTGCTGTTATCAAAGTTGGCGCTGCAACTGAAGTTGAACTCAAAGAGAAAAAGCACCGCATTGAAGACGCCGTTTCTGCAACTCGCGCCGCAATTGAAGAAGGCGTTGTTGCCGGTGGCGGAACCGCACTTGTGCGAAGTCGTGAGAGCGTGCTCAAGGTGATTAAAACACTTGAAGGTGACGAAGCAACTGGCGCACGAAGCGTTTACGATTCGCTTACTGCTCCTGCTCGAGCAATTGCAGACAACGCTGGTATTGAAGGCGCAGTCGCAGTTCAACAAGTTGAAGCTGCCAAGGGCAACATTGGTCTCAATGCTGCAACTGGTGAATATGTTGACCTTGTAAAGGCCGGCATTATTGACCCAGCGAAGGTAACTCGTGCGGCGTTGCAAAATGCAGCGTCGATTGCTGCACTTGTGATCACAATTGAATGTCTCGTTGCAGATAAGCCAGAAAAACCAGGCGCAGCACCAGCAGGCGGCGGCGGAATGCCAGGCGGCGGAATGGGGATGATGTAACCCGTAACTTCTTTGAAAAGAGGTTTTTGGTTACATCAGGCGAATTAGATTCGGTTTTAATTCGGTTCTAATTCGGTTCAGCTGGGTTTACAACAAAGCACTAAAATAGGCGGTCAGATATGAATCGTCGCGCCATTAAAAAGAAGTTCTATCAAGAAGTGATTTTTGATGTTGATGGCATACGAAACTCGAAGGTTCGCATAGTGCTTCGATTCAGTTCGCTTTGTCTGAAGGCTTTTGGCGGGGTGTTGTTAACGCTCGTACTTGCTCCACTTAGCCTCTTTCGCCCAATTGAAATCTGGCAAATGCAAACTCGGCGCTCTAAAATCTCATTTTTTATCAGAGACTTGGAATTTGGACTGCAAAATATTAAGGCACGGGGGCAGCTGGGTAAAAGGTTTGTTTTTGTTCTGTATCCGATCAGATTTCCGAATTCACAACTTGCTTTGATGTATCGAAGGCATTTGACGATTCTTGGAAAGAAACAGAGATACATCGCGGAAGCGTTTCGATTTGTCTGGCCAATTGCGCGAATCGAAATGAAGGGTCGACTTGTTCCGTATGGGCAAGAGCGTTTTGAATTATGGAATCGCCGTACGCCTACTTTATCTTTTATGGAAGCGGAAGTCAGTTTAGGGAACGAATTAGATCGTGGGCTTCTACTTGGTCCCGAGCAACCGTATGTTTGTTTGGCATTCTCGTCAAAAAACTATCGTATAAATACTGACTACGCAATAGACAAATACAACAACTTGGGCAAAGGGAACAAAGATAATCTTTTTAAAATTATTCCAGAGATTGCATCATATCTACCAGCCATCAATGAGATAACTAAAAAAGGAATTGCGGTTGTTCGAACTGGAATTTTAGAAGATGAACGGCTTCCAACTAATTTGGGGCCTTTAGTTCACGATTATTCATTCGGTGCGCAAAGCGCTTTTGGCGATGTTTGGCTTTATTCGAAATGTTTGTTCTCCTTTGCGGGCGGCGGATCAGGGTCTCATTGGTTTGCATCCATTTTTAATATTCCGTGTGTGTTCACTGATCAATTTATTGTTACTGGCTCCTACCTTTACCGTGACTTATTTATCATGCAACTTCCGTGGCTTATCGCAGAAAAGAGATTTGCAACTTTTGAATGGATGAGCCGTAAAGAGAATGTTGAATGGGCCGTGGACGAAAGTCGAATAGGGATTGAATATAGCCTTATAAAAAACACTTCAAGTCAGATAATTGATGTAATTGAAGAAATGATAGAACGATTAAATGGCACGTGGCAAGAATCTGTTGAAGATATAGAACTTCAGAGGAGGTTTAGAGGAGTGGTCAATTTGTTGCCCCCAAGTGAAAGGAATCCGGCGAGGATGGGGGCGAAGTTTTTGCGAGAGCATCAGCACCTTTTGCCACAATGAGTGAGACGACGAAATCGTCTCGATCTGTGGGCAGAGGTTTTTGGTTACATCAGATTGTTGAATATCTGATCGCTGCTGCGCTCATTTTGATGAGCGCGCAGTCAGATTATCCAATTGTTACTTCTGGGTTCGGTATCGCATTATTGATCAACGTGACCATCACAGATGGTCCGCTGAGTGCATACAAAATTATTTCGCGTCTGGTACATCGAATTATTGATTGGCTATATGTAGCCGCATTAATCGTTGGGGCAATAGTTTTAGATACAGACCAGTCAACCCGAACGACATTATTCGGTGTGGCTATTGCTCTGGTCGTGATTGCGTTGAGCACTAACTACACAAAGAAGGTCTTTCGTCGCAGCTAGTTGGCCGTAGGGTGGGGCTATGAGTTTTGATCCACCAGCACCAGATTTGCAAAAAATTCTTACGGCTTGGGAGACTTGGGAGCGCGGAGAAGAACAGCCCGGCAAAACACTCGCCACATTAAAAACCGCTGGTCTAGATGTAATCTTGCGCGATTTAAAAGAGCGCGGTTGGTCACAAGTTACTAAATAAAAATGCGTTTGGGTGGCGCACAGAATATTCAGCGGCCAGATACGGCGCGAGTAATCAATGAAAATCCGTTTAACGGTCTTGATGTTGGTGCGATTGATGCTCTCAATTCGCTAGAGATTGTTTCGGGTGCCATCAGTAAGTTTCGTCCCGATCCACAACTTCAAAAACCCCAAGCATTGTCGCGTCCTTCGGCAGTCTTAATTGGATTATTTCAAAGTACGAAGGGTGTTGAAGTGATTTTGACACGTCGTTCGCATCAGTTGACAAATCATCGTGGAGAAATTTCGTTTCCAGGTGGACGGCTCGACGAAGGCGAAACAGTTATTGCTGCCGCGCTTCGTGAAACCCAAGAAGAAATTGGGATTAACCCGAGTGAGGCACAAGTGATCGCAGAACTAAGTGCAATGTCGACAGTGGTCAGTAACTCTCACATCGTGCCGATTGTCGCTCGGTTTGAACAGCGACCAGAAATGCGACCGATGAATAGCGAAGTTGATCGTGTATTCACAGTGCCCCTTAGTGAACTGGCGCGGACAGATACTTATAGCCAAGAATATTGGAAATTTTCAGATCGTGAGCTTCGAATTAATTTCTTTTATTTGGATGACGAAACAATTTGGGGCGCAACTGCTCGGATGCTGTTGCAAGTAATGAACTTAACCCTGAACTTAAAAACAAATTGATTAGGGCCCACCCACAGTTCTGACGCTTTGAAAAAATGTGATTGCCCATGCCTCACAGCGCACGCGCCTAGTTCGTGAACGCGTGGCGCACGATTCAAACATGTCGCGTTGAAATTGTTCGTCAATTCTTGATCGTTGCCCAGCATTCCAATAGCGACCGTAACTCCAGGTGTTGTCGTCGCAAATTGAGCCAGTTGTCAGGCCAGCGCAGTTATAACGACGATCTAAAAGTTTTAGATTGCGGTAACCGAAATCGTGTCGGCGACAGGCTGATGCAAAATTAAACGATCTGCCTTCATTACCGATAATTGGAACTGAGCAACCGTCTGTTGTCCAATCAAACCAAGTCTGCTGACTTCGCCACTTAACCCGTGAGTGATCAAAGTCGCGCAACGATGTGTCAAATAAAACAGACTCAATGTATGCGAAATCGCCATTTGGGTTCGGCACAGCAACTGTAAACAGAGAAGAGATGGCGGCTAAAACACTCGAAACCGCGACGAGAGCAGTTTGGGCAACGCCCATTTGATCCTCGTTTCGTGACGCAGAGATGCATCGCAAAGAGCGATGTGTGCGACCCGCCTAATTTAGGCGCAGATTAATTTGATGAATTGTTAGCGAGTGCGGATTGATTGGAGGACGTGCCACATCTCGACGGCGCCGATTGCAGCTTCTTCACCCTTGTTGCCAGCACCAGGGCCTGATCGCTCGGTTGCTTGAGCGATGTTTTCAGTTGTCAACACTGCGAAACCAATTGGCAAACCAGTGTCTTGTTGCACGCGAGCAATGCCATCAGCACACGGCCCTGCAACATATTCAAAATGCGCTGTGTCACCGCGAATCACTGCTCCGAGCGCAACCAAAACTTCGTAACGGCCTGAGATCGCCATCGTGCGTGCGGCAAGCGGCACTTCATAAGCACCTGGCACCCACGCGACATCAATGTTTTTCGCGTCAACACCGCACTTTGCGAGACCACGATGTGCGCCGTCAAGAAGTGCTTGAACAATAAATTCGTTGAACCTCGAGCAAACGATGCCGACTCGCATCGCAGGATTAACAGTTTTTGTCGCATCAAAATTGTGAATAGTCATGTTGCCTCGTGTTCGTGTCTTGATTGAAACTAAATCTTATTTCTTTTTTGGTTTGCTTTGTTCATTACTCGCATCAAAAAAGTGTCCGAGTCGGTCACGCTTGGTTGCTAAGTATGAAGCGTTCTCCGGTGTGCTTTCAGTAACGATCGAAACTCGCTCAACGACACTTAATCCATAGCCAGCGATGCCACCATATTTCGCAGGATTATTTGTCATCAACCGCAACTCACGCGCGCCAAGGTCGGCCAAAATTTGCGCACCGATGCCATACTCGCGACTATCAACAGGCAAACCGAGTTCAAGATTTGCATCAACTGTGTCAAGCCCGGCATCTTGCAGTGAATACGCACGAATCTTATGGCCGATGCCGATGCCGCGACCTTCGTGTCCGCGCAGATAAACAACAACGCCGCGGCCCTCAGTCTGCACCGCTTGCATTGCAGTTGCGAGTTGTGGCCCGCAATCACAGCGTCGACTGCCAAACACATCACCTGTTAGACACTCACTGTGCACACGAGTTAAAACCGGTTCGCCACTTGCAACATCGCCGAGTACGAACGCCAAGTGTTCGATGCCATCGACTGTGTTGCGATACGCGACACATTCAAAATTGCCCCACTCGGTTGGCACTTTTGCTGAACCCATTCGCTCGACAAGTCGTTCGTGATGGCGGCGGTATTCAATCAGCCGCGCAATTGATGAGATCAATAAACCGTGTTGTTTGGCGAAAATTTTCAGTTCTGGCACGCGAGACATAGTGCCATCATCATTTTGAATTTCGCAGATCACACCAGCTGGTTCGCAACCGGCCAAACGCGCTAAGTCAACAGCGGCTTCGGTGTGCCCGGCACGCTTGAGAACCCCACCATCGCGAGCGCGCAACGGAAATATGTGTCCTGGGCGAGCAAACGCACTGTGAATAATTTTTGGATCAGCAAGTGCGCGCAATGTAGCAGCGCGGTCAGCTGCAGAGATACCAGTCGTTGTGCCTTCCATCAAGTCAACTGAAATTGTGAACGCAGTGCGATGGCTCTCGGTGTTGTTGTCAACCATCATTGGTAAACGCAATTCGTCGCAGCGTTCGTTAGTCAGCGGCGCAACTACCACACCAGAGGTATGACGAACTATCAACGCAAGTTTTTCAGCAGTGACAAATTGCGCTGCCATGATTAAGTCGCCTTCGTTCTCTCGATCTTCGTCGTCAACTATGACGACCATTTCACCACGCGCGATAGCCGCAATAATTTGTTCGGTTTCTGCAAAGTCTGGATCGTGTGTTGGATTATTGTTTGGCTTATCAGCTGACTGATTCATTTTTTATTCTCCTTAATATTGAGATTCGGTGCTTTGTGATTTGGTTCGATGATAATTTCGATGTCGTCGCCCAGTTGTTGAGTCGAAACGATACGACCACGCCATAAATCTGCCATTGTTGCATTCCCTGCGCCTTCAAAAACGCTGAGGCCATCGTTGCCGCCAGTGAATGCTGGTGCAAGATGCAACACGTACTGATTAATCAAACCTTCACGATGAAACGACGCAGCCACAGTTGGTCCGCCTTCGACAAGCAACTGCAGCACATCTTGCTTGCCAAGTTCGTCGAGCAAATCAACAAGCGAGCCGGTCCATTGTGTGCACGGGTTAACTCGCGCTTCATTCGAGATTTCACCGAGCACTATTCGTCT
>JBAXAW010000093.1:0-6989 GCA_037142305.1 Actinomycetota bacterium | reverse complement strand
CGAAACTTTTAGCCCATACATAATTCCCCGACGCATCTAACTTCGACACAAACACTTCAAGAAAACCAGCTGACGTCAGGTTTGCTATGCCGACACTCGGATCAAAATCCGCAGTGCTACGGAAGGAGCCAGTGGTATACACATTGCCCGAGGAGTCCACTGCAACCGATCCACCAGAGTCATAATCAGTTCCACCGAAACTTTTAGCCCATACATAATTCCCCGACGCATCTAACTTCGACACAAACACATCAGAAAAAGCCACTGCCGTCAGGTTTGCTGTACCGACACCCGGATCAAAATCCACTGTGCCCTCAAAAGAGCCAGTGGTGTAGATATTGCCCGAGGAGTCCACTGCAACCGATCCACCAGAGTCAATACCAGTGCCGCCAAAGACCGACACCGCCCCTTGAGGCGAAATTGGGGTCCATGCACTCGCCACTCCTGGTTGCGTCACAACAAAGCAACTTGCTAAAAGTACGACAGCAAGACAACTCCTGACTGACCAGTGTTTAGTCATGCCAATACAGTACCCATCTGAATCCTTGTTTCCTTCAATGGAACCGTCGCATCCTAAACCTCGTTTTTCATTTCACTTCTTATGTGTCTAACACACTCTTTTCGGTACGCCAGGAAGCGAAAATACGATTCACCATCCTTGACTACCCAGCCATCAAAGGCGGTATGACACTGCTCTAGGGATCACACGTTTAGAGCCTTCTGCCTTCTAGGTCGGAACTAGTCAGAGTCGCATCTTTAAAGTTTGTAGTTGCCAAGTCTGCACCTACATGACTAGTCATAGAACTGCAACATCACACATGCCGTCATCTCAATAAGTTCAGTTGACCATCTAGAGGGATAACGAATACATTCTCTAGCGAGTCGGTTATAGCCTTATCATCCAGGAGGTATTCATGTCAGACAAAGCTGCAGAACATTGGACAGCGACCCATCGCTTGTTGCGAAGTACGGTCACAAAAGACGAAGCTGATCGTGCCCTATTTGGAGATCATGTCTTCAAATACAACTCACCAATTGATCACGAGCATATTCTTGTCGTGTTTTTTGGCTTTATTCAAAGCTACTTTGCGTCACTTGGCGATACTTTGGGATCCACACAAACTCAAGAGTTGTGGTCGGGATTCTGGAGCGACTGGAAAGACATAACGTCAATTCATCAAAAAGTTCAAGAGTTTCATCTTCTAGAAACTGCCTACATGGCCTCCGTCGCAGGAACCTTCATGTCCGAAGGCACCGATCGAAACTCAACAAGTCGAACCCGAAGTTCCCTTGTAACAATGGCTTCAACCCCAGGAACGACCAGTCTTTTGCCCATGGTTGCGTGCATGTTTTTCGATTCTGCATTTGACATATGCGACGAGGGCAACGCACCTATCTTCCGACAAACTATGAAAGATGCAGTGAACCACGGCCTCAAGTAGTCGCAGTGTTACAGACGAGACTGAGCATCATTCATCGCCCGACGGTCCTCACGAACCCACTGAAACACAATGCCATTGCTATTCTCAACAAGCTTTGTGAACTCGTCCATGTGCCTTTCGATCAAGTCAGGATTTCTCTTGATCTTTCGTTCCGAATACTTTCCTAGCAGGAACGCATAGACAGCCATGTTCAAGTGCTCTTCATAACTAGCAAGGGCTTCCAAATAGTCCTTTTTTGCTTGTTCATTTGACATAAACGTACTATAACAATAAAGACATTTCCCGTTTACAAATCCTCGATACGAAGCGACGGTTTCATTATGGACAATTGGCTACACCAGCGTCAGCTCATGCTTGAGATTGCACTTTCTTCGACAGTGAACAACTCAGAAGACGAATGGCGCCGCTTCGTTGAAATCTGCACCTTGCTCGGAGATTCATCCGAAGGACTCTGTGAAGTGATCTGTGACTATTTGGGAGCGATGTCAGGTGTCTGTGCTCGTATGAAAAGAGTCGATTCCGGAATTGTGAACGCATGGGAATACCTCTTGAACACATTTTTCCCAGCTTCGCCAAATGGTGACGACCTACGACATCTCTTTCCGCTGTACCGCTCAGTAACCAATGGGGGGTTTGATGCTTCAGCAAAACATCAAATTGAACTTGTCGGCGCTCAAGTGTCAACAGTGACAGAAGGTCTTGTTCTTGTCTCGGTAGCGCGAATGTTTTTCTGTGATGCACTCAACACATTCGATGCAACCGGGGCAACAGACATACGCGAGTTCGTTCGCGAGGTGTACTCACCTCGAAACAACAATCAACCCACAAACAAGGCACAATCAAAACCTGATGTTTGGACGCTTGCTGTTACCCCTGATTGTCCGAGCTGCCGTCAAGCAACCGTTCTTCGATTCCAACGTAAAGGGCTAACTCCCGGCCGTGCTTTCTGGGGGTGTTCACGTTTTCCAGGATGTCGAGGAACGCTTCCTCTGTATCGGGACGCATCGAAGTACCCACAGTTCCAAGACGCAGATAACTCAAATGACTCAGACTGGTTCTATGAATACATGGAAGAGGCACAAGGACCCTCCTGGAACTCATGACTATTCCATGAATGCACCTGTAACGAATCGAGATCGACACCTGAGATGACCCGAGTGATCATTCTCCCCATGATCTCGATACGCCTTGCCTTTCAATCAAGCCCCCATTGACTACCAGAACGTAAATCACGGTAAAAGGCAACACTTTTCAATGCCCTGACCCATACATCTGCATCACAAAATTAATCCCGACGCATCACTAGTCATAGAACTGCAACAACACATGCAGTCATCTCAACAGGTCAAGCCGACCATCCGGAAGTATCACCAGATCTTTGTGTGCACTATGTGTGCCAGCCTTACGGCCAGCCATGTCATACAACGCGATCCTGCGAAGCGTTTCCTTGCGATAGGGAGAGCCAAGAGATTGCATCTCCTTAAAGAGTTCGTCCAGAGAAAAAGGCCCAGGACGTCGCTTCTGCAACTTTGAAATGGCTAAAAGCGCATCTAATCGACAGGAGTGTTTACGACCCCTATTTGGTATTTTCCTAGAGCCTGCAACGATCAGGGCATTGTTCGCATACGTTGATATCGGCTCCACCACGGGGTGTTAGTGAAATAACCCCAAACTGTTAGTGAAATAAACGGTGTCTCGAGCATCGGTCAGCGATGCTTTCGGCACGCTACTCAAAAATAATTTTCTTGTGTTCGCACCGCCGATAGCGGCATGGACACAAATAGATGAATAGATGAATAGATGAATAGTTAAAAAGCCCGCACCGGACGCACGTAGACTGCGTCCGTCTTATCGTTGTAGTTCTGGTACCCGAGGTAGAAGCGCTGGAACCACGCGTCGTTCGCGCCGGCCTCAGACGAACTCCAATAGTAGTTATAAGCAAACCTCCACACTGGCGTCACATTGGGTGCGCTTGTCACGGCTGATTGCCTGCCTCTGCATCCATCTAACTGATACGCCGTCCACCAGCCGCTGCTGCCGTAAGCGCTGTTTGGATCATTGAAAAATTCAAGACACAAGGCATTCAATTCTTTACGTGATGGCAAAAACCAGTCAGTCTTGCCACCACCGTTATAGGCCGTAGCGATACTTGCAGCACTTTCTGAACCGTCAGTGCCTTTGCAGCCTTGACCAGTAATCATTTTGGTATTGGCTCGTCCTGTTCCGATCTCAAGGCTTGTTCCAGTGATAAAAGTGCCATAGCAGCCCCACTGTGCCTTGGTATCTGGTGTCCATGAAGAAGTACCTGTTCCCGTTGTTATTGCTGCTTCGAGATATGTGCATGTTACTTTCAGATCTTCCCCACATGTAAATGGTGTGGTTGCCACATAGAACACGATGCCACCACCAGGACCAATGTCTCTTACCTTGCAGATTCCGCCTGTTGCACACGTGAGCGAGATAGCCGTGACTGATGCTGAGCCACCGACAGTGTTTTGTTTAGTGGTTGTGATCGTCACCGTTGAACTCGTTGCAGCTGTCACGCCGGTGACCGTGACAAAACCCGTGTTGTTAATTGATACTTTGCCCGATGCGGTTGCCGTACCGGCCCATGTGTAGCTCGCGTTGTAGTTACTGATCTGCACCGTGAAACCATCAGCCGTAGCTGTCGTGCTTCCAAATATTGGAGTCAACGCAGCACCCAGCGACGTCTGCGTGACGGTTGCCGAACCACCGGTGTACCCAGTCCGTGTCGTCGTGATCGTCGCTATTGAACTCGTTGCAGCTGCCACGCCGGTCACCGTGACAAAACCCGTGTTGTTAATTGATACTTCGCCCGATGCGGTTGCCGTACCGCCCCATGTGTAACTCAAGTCGTAGTTACTGATCTGCACCGTGAAACCATCAGCCGTAGCTGTCGTGCTTCCAAATATTGGAGTCGACGCAGCACCCGCCACCGGCGGTGCTGACGGAACCGTTGCGATAGTCACTGGTGTTGTTACAGGTGGTTCATCAGCAATAGTCGGGTTTGCTAACACATTATTGTCAGCAACAACCGGCCGTGAAGGAGTTGCAACCTCAGTTGACTCTAAAACAGGTACCGGTTCAGAAACACCAGGTGCTACCACTGCAGTTGCTTGTAATACTGCAGGTGGTAGTGGTGACGTGGCGAACCAGAGTTTTTTGCTTTTCACCACACCACAGACCCACACCACAGATTTCTTTTTACGCACAGCACCCGACTTGATACACACCACAGACCGGCCATAAGATTTTGTTGTTGGATACCAAATGTTGCCGGTGATTGTTTTTGCGCACACCACTGACACCTTCGATATTTTTGATACCTGACCAGGCTTCGTACAGCTAGTGCCTGCAACTAACGCAGCATTACGTGCACGTGAGGCATCACTGCTGCCGCATGCCACTACGGTTGCCAATAACGCTGTGACAACAACACCTGTTTTCCATATGCGTGCAAAACGAGCCACAACATCCACCTTCACCCGTATTTAGGCCCACTAAGATGGACTTTGAATTACTGTTCAATGTAAAGGAAAGGTATTACTGATTCAAGTCAGAGCACCAGACCTGTAGTTCAACAAACGGTTCATTGGGCGCCAGGCTCGTCACCGCCACTAATAGCGTGTGAAAACTCTGAGTAATCCGTGTGAAAACCGCTCGACACCGCAACCGCAAACACATACATCACAAGGGCTAAACCTATTTCACTAATACCCCGGGGTGGGGTGTTAGTGAAATAACCCCAAACTGTTAGTGAAATAAACGGTGCTATGGGTGCCGGCCAACAAGACTGTCGGCACGCTACTCAAAAATATATTTCTTGTGTTCGGATCGCCTCTGAAGGCGACCCGAACACAAATACATGAATAGTTAAAAAGCCCGCACTGGACGCACGGAATGGTTATAAGGTTTTTCTTCTCGTTCCTCCCCAGTTGGGCCTTGGTAGTATCGGCTCGGTACCTCGTTGGGGTCGCCGAAGAACTTGACCCACGCCTCATCCGCCAAGTACTCAGTCGAACTCCAGTATCTATCGGTCCAATCTACAGATGCCCCACCGATTACTTCCTTGTTGAGATACATCACATACAGTTCATTTTTTGATGGCAAATACCAATCAGTTTTGCCTCCACCTTGAAATGCACGCGCAACAGTTGCAGCGTTTAATGCACGCGCAACAGTTGCAGCATCTCCTGCAAGGTTGGTTTGGGTGACAATCGCTAAAGTGTTGGCATATCCTGCACCGATTTGTTGTCCAGACGCTCCAGTAATGGACCGTGAGCTCCATATGGACCACCACTTACACCGAGGATCAACTGTTGGGTTTCTATCCTTAACGCAGTTAGGAGAAAGAAGAGGTGTACTGCCAGTCCATCCAGCCGGCGCAGCCTCTAAATACCTACATTGGGTGCCACAAGGAGCTCCAGATGTGAAAGTGGTGGTGGCAACGAAGAAAACTTTTCCGCCACCAGGACCCGTATCACCCACACGACACGCACCCCCGGCTGCACAAGTCAAAGCTATCGCAGCAACAGTCGTAGTTGTAGTACTCGTGCTGGTAGTCACCGGTGCAGCAACGGTTGCTGAATCAGAAAAAGCTCGCACTGGACGCACGTAGAGGGTGGCCGTCTTAGCGCCGTTGTCCCCGTACCCATCGAAGCCCTGGAACCACGCGAGGCCCGCGGCGCCCTCAGACGAACTCCAGTAGTAGTTAAAATCAAAACCACCAAGTACGGATTTCTGCAGATACACCTGGGTTAGTTCGTCTTTCGAAGGCAAAAACCAATCGGTTTTACCCCCACCTTGAAACGCACGAGCAACAGTTGCAGCTCTACCCGCAACGTTGCTTTGAGCAATTATTCCTGAGGTGTTTGCATAACCAGCACCTATTGCGTTTGACGTTGTTCCAATTCTTGTTGTTGTATTGCCTGACCATGCACAATACGGGTCTGCGGTGCTTGTGCCAGCAACCGCACAATTAGTTTGTCCAGCAGGTGTCGCGGCTTTAATCCAACCAATCGGCGCAGCCTCTAAATACTTGCATGCAGTTCCGCAAGCAGAACCCGTCGAAGTAAAACTTGCAGGCGCAACATAGAAAACTTTGCCGCCACCAGGACCCGTATCACCCACACGACACGCACCCCCGGCTGCACATGAAAGAGCAGCATTTTTTACACCAAGAGCAACAGTGCTCGCTGTGTTTGAATTTTCGCTTGACCCGCCACAGGCAGCTAGTGCGATAGCAGCAACGGCAAGAAATGCAAACTTTTTGGATCGAGTACTGATTGAATTCATTTTCAGACGATACAACAGTTCTGGACGTGAGATTCATCACCTGTCATTGCTTCACGCGAGGATCACAGAGAACCTGCAGGAACAACACTCAAACGTCAGAACAATCACTCTTCCGAGAGAGACAACTCATCTCGGTAACACTGCTCCCCCAGGACTCGACTTCAAAAACCGTGTGAAAACTGTGAGTAAAGCGTGTGAAAACTGCTCGAGCCTTCAACCGCAAGCACTTAC
>JBAXAW010000092.1:0-7003 GCA_037142305.1 Actinomycetota bacterium | reverse complement strand
GTTACTTGCTGAATCTGAGCAAAGCGGTTCAATCAGTTTGGGGCAGTTTTGGATGCGTCGTTTCAGGCGTTTGCTACCCGCGCTTTGGGTGATGGTTGTCGGTGTCGTTGTGTTCGCTTCGCTGTTTCAACGAACGATGCTTGGCACGCTTCGTGGTGATGTAGTCGCAGCGCTGTTATATGGTTTCAACTGGTTTCAAGTTTGGAACGGCACGAGTTACTTCACATCATTCGAGTTTGTGCCGCTGCGTCATTTGTGGTCGCTCGCAGTTGAAGAACAGTTTTATCTTGTTTGGCCACTGGTGATGTTGATGGTCGCCAAACTTGGCAAGCGAAAAATACCGAGCGTCGGTGTTTTGTTTTTTGGCATGTCGGTCGGCGTAGCAATTTATGTGGTGATGACTTATCGCTCAGGCACGATTTCGACAATCGATCAGACACCGCAACAATTCATGTCACTTTTTGGTCACTCGGTCTCAAGAATTGATTTTCTATTTCTCGGCACACTCACGCGCTCAGGCGGGTTGTTGCTCGGTGCCGCACTTGCAATTTGGTGGCGACCTTGGCTATTGAAGCGATCACAAGCTGGGACCGATGGAAGTTTGTTTGATCTAGTAGGTCTTGTCGGCCTCGGAGTAATCGTTTTGGCGATGTTCAAATTTCACACAGTTATTGAAGGCACTGACGCAGGCACGATTGGTTACGACTTTTTATTTCGCGGCGGCTTCTTCATCGTAGATCTCGCCAGTATTGCTCTGATCGCCGCGGCAGTTCATCCGTCTTCGTTTATTATTTCGCGCAGTCTGGGCAACCCCGTATTTGTGTGGCTGGGTCGACGCTCATATGGTTTTTATTTATTTCATTGGCCCGTATTTCAGTTTTATCGTCGGTTTGCTGGCAAAGGTTTAACACCCTACGAGTTTGTTGTGCTGGCGTTAATCGCTCTTGCGTTTACTGAACTTAGTTTTCGCTTGATCGAAACACCGGTACGACACGGTGCGATTTCACAGTGGTGGAAGAAATTTAGATCACCAAGTTATGGATCAGATGTAGTTACGCGCCAGCGACAAATTTTATTGATCGCAGTTTTTTCGCTGCTACCCGTTTTTGGTGTGGTCAGTTTGGTCACTGCAAAAGTTCAGGTCGATGAAATCACGCAGAACCTTTCTGATAATCAACAAAACGTCGTTGATGTACTTGGCTCGGGTGCATCTGCGGCACCAGTTGTGATAACGGGCACGACGCTTCTTGGGCAAGCGCCGACAGCGCCGGCAGCCCCAGGGTCTCTTGACGGTCAAGTGATTGATATTTTGGCAATTGGTGACTCGGTGATGCTTGGTGCAGCAAATGTGTTAACCGAGCGCGGCGTCACAGTTGATGCACTGAAGAGTCGTCCATTTCGTCAGGCACTTGAGATCGCCAACTACATGAAGTCAATCAAGCGTCTTGGGTCTGTGGTGATCATTCACCTTGGCACAAACAACACGGTTGATGCACAAACACTTGACGAAATAATGGTGCCGCTTAAAGATGTTCCGTTGGTTTTATTTGTCAATGTGCATGTGCCGGTCGAAGAGCGACAGAATAAAAACAACCTGTTACTTAGTGAGATGCCATCTAGATACGAAAACGTCAAGGTGTTCGACTGGAACGCGGTGGCAAATGCCCACCCCGAATATCTATACAGCGATCAAACGCACATTCGCATCGAAGGTCAAAAGGTCTATGCAGATTTAATGATGCAAGCAATTGGACGACCTTAACTTTTACCGTAGGATTGTCCGCTATGACTACACCAGTTCGAATCACAGTTACAGGCGCCGCCGGACAAATCGGATACGGAATTTTATTTCGCATCGCCTCTGGGCAGATGCTCGGGCCAGATACGCCAGTAATTTTGCAACTTCTTGAAGTAACGCCAGCGCTTGGTGCGCTCAACGGTGTAAAAATGGAACTCGACGATTGTGCTTACGCGCCACTCGTTGATGTGATCACAACTGATGATGCCAATGTTGCTTTCGGCGACACAGATATTGCTTTATTGATTGGCGCAATGCCACGCAAAGACGGCATGGAGCGTGCAGATTTGTTGACAGCCAACGGCGGCATCTTTAAACCACAAGGTCTTGCAATTTCTAAAAATGCGAAAAAAAATGTCAAGGTATTAGTCGTCGGTAACCCAGCAAATACAAATTCTCTAATTGCGATGAGCAATGCTTCAGATATTGATCCAAAACAATTCACAGCAATGACACGTTTAGATCACAATCGCGCGGTCGCCCAACTTGCGCAACGAGTTGGCAAGCCAGTTACTTCGGTTAAAAAGATGACAATCTGGGGCAATCACTCGGCATCGCAATATCCAGATCTCTACAACTGTGAAGTTGATGGCAAGAATGCGGCGACACTGGTTAATGACGAAGCGTGGTTGCGCGAAACTTTTATTCCGACTGTTGCCAAGCGTGGTGCGGCGATTATCAAGGCGCGTGGTTTGTCGTCGGCTGCTTCGGCTGGCACTGCGGCAATGGATCATGTTCGTAACTGGGTGCAGGGCACACCAGCAGGGGATTGGGTGAGCATGAGCGTGCCGTCTGACGGCAGTTACGGTGTGCCGGCGGGGTTGATTTCGTCGTTTCCGTGTACATGCGCGAATGGTGAATACAGCATTGTGCAGGGTTTGCCGATCAACGATTTCAGTCGCAAAATGATTGATGCTTCAGTCGCTGAGTTGATTGACGAGCGCGACGCCGTTCGCAGCCTGGGCTTAATCTAAACCGCAATAAACGCGGCGCGAAGCGCTCAAATTTTTGCGCGAAGCGCCCAAATTTTCTGGCGAGTTAAAAGTTTGTGTTGGCGTTGACTGCTGAGAACACGACGTCGAGTGCAAGAAATAACGGCTGAGTTGCAATCACGCGTTCGTGGTCGCCTTTGAAACGAATCTTGCCACTGATAAACGCTTCTTGAGCGTTGATCTTGCCAGTTGCCACACCAACGGCTGTTTGCCAGTCTTGAGTGAACGCAATATCTGAAACTATTGCAGGGCCAGAGCCAAAGCGAATGACGCCCTCGCGCGATTCAAGATGATAAGTCACATCTCCGTGTGGAGTGCCAGTAACAATTTGCGTCACCGACACAGAGTTGTCGCGTGCAACAGCCGTGATTTCTTTATTTAGTTTGATGCCTTCAGCAACCGCGTTGATCCACTCATTGCTGAGGTAATCAACGCGGGCTGACATTATTCGCCTGTCAATTAGTTGCCGCTATTTAAGCAGCAACCATGCTGACTGACTTACGACGTGAGAACATAATCGCGATAATCAAAATCACAAGTGAAACACCGGCAATGCTCAAACGCATTGTGTCGTTGTCTTGATATTTGATAATCGCTGGCAATGTTAAAAGAGCGACCAAGTTCATTACTTTGATCAGCGGATTAAGTGCCGGACCAGCAGTGTCTTTGAATGGGTCACCAACGGTGTCACCAATTACGGCTGCTTTGTGTGCAGCCGAACCTTTGCCACCATGATGTCCGTCTTCGATGTACTTCTTAGCGTTATCCCATGCGCCACCAGCGTTGCTCAAGTAGTTAGCCATCAATTGACCAGTCAAAATAACACCGGCCAAGAACGCACCGAGCGCTGCGTAGCCGATACCAAAACCAACTATTACTGGTGTCAGAACTGCGAGCAACGCTGGCGTTGTTAGTTCGCGCAATGATGCTGCGGTACAGATGTCGATAACTGGGCCGTAGTCAGGTTGCTTTGTGCCGGCCATAATTTTGCCGTCTTTGAACTGACTGCGAACTTCTTGCACAACCACGCCGGCTGTTCGACCAACTGCGCGAATCGCGAGTGCTGAGAACATAAACGCAATTGATCCACCAATCAACAAACCAATAAATGTTTTTACATCTGAAACGTTGATCTGTGTTTCAACCGCGGTAAATATTGCTTTGCCTTCGAGCGCGATGCCATTGGCATCTTTGAGGCCAAGTTCGCTGGCAATTGTTTCGATGTATGAAGCGAACAACGCAACTGCAGCAATAACAGCCGAGCCAATTGCAAAGCCCTTAGTCACTGCTTTTGTTGTGTTGCCAACAGCATCAAGGCTGACAAGAATTTTGCCAGTCTCACCGTGTAACTCGCCAGCCATTTCGGCGATTCCTGCAGCGTTATCAGAAACAGGGCCGAATGTATCTTCAGAGACTATGACTCCGGTTGTTGCGAGCATTCCCATGCCGCACAATGCAACGAGATAAAGCGAGAACTGAATATTTCCGCCACCCATCCAGATTGTTGTGCCGAGCGCAATCGCGATGCACAAAATTGCGTATACAGATGACTCAAGACCAGATGCGGTGCCTGCAAGAACAACCGTCGCTGGACCAGTCTCTGTCGATTCTGCGATTTCTTTCACTGGGCCGTACTCGGTGCCAGTGAAATATTCAGTTAGACGACTCAAGACTTGAGCGAGAATTAATCCGACAAGCACGGCGCCGAAAACTCGCCAGCCCGTATTCGTGAAACCTGACTTCTCGAGTTTGTCGTTGCCAACATAATAAGTTGCTAGCAAATAAGTACCGATAACTGTGATGATCCCAGCAGTTAAAAAGCCACGGTTAATTGGCTTCAATGCATTCGTCTCACCGTCGCGTGCACGAACCGAAAACACACCAGCGATTGATGCGATCACGCCGATTGCACGAGCCGCAAGTGGGAAGACCAAACCGAGTGCAGGGTTTAAACCGATTGAGTTGAACGCTGCAACACCAAGAATGATCGAAGCAACAAGCGTTACTTCGTAACTCTCGAACAAGTCAGCAGCCATACCTGCACAGTCACCAACGTTGTCACCAACGTTGTCGGCAATTGTTGCTGGGTTACGTGGGTCGTCTTCCGGGATTCCTGCTTCAACTTTTCCAACCAAGTCTGCGCCGACATCGGCTGCCTTTGTGAAAATTCCTCCACCAACTCGCAAGAACAATGCAAGCAGCGAACCACCGAATCCGAAACCGATCAACATTGCTGACGATGTGTTTTGAAACAGCGCGATGATAATTGTTGCGCCGAGCAAACCAAGACCAACTGTGAACATTCCGGCAACTCCACCAGTACGAAATGCAACTTGCAGTGCTTGCTTCATTGAGCCGCGTTTTGCAGCAGCCGCAGTGCGAACGTTGCCGCGTGTCGCGAGTGTCATACCGATATAACCGGTTAATCCTGAAGCAACGCAACCAAGTACGAACGCAATTGTGCGGTAAAGACCAGATTGCACAAATGTCAGTGCTGAACCACCGTCACCTGGCTTGTCAATTGCGACCGAAGTTAAAAATACAACTGCACCCACTGGCACAAGAATCATGCCGATCGTGCGAAACTGCCGTTTCAAATACGCCCACGCACCAACTTGAATCGCAACCGCGATTTCTTTCATTTTGTCGGTGCCTTCATCTTCTTGAAGAACTTTGATCATCAAATACCAGCCAACCAAAAGTGCCAGTACAGCAGATGCCCCTGAGAGTCCAAGGATTAACCATTCGCCACCTTTAAGTGTGAATTGTTGCCATCCGCCTTCGGTTGCAAAAAGTGCGCTCACGTGTATTTTCTCCGTTTTCTGATCGGGTTCGCCACCATGGCGACCCGTGTTATGTGTCTCGGAAAGTATAAAGAATTTACGGCTACTAATGCCAATGTAAGCCGGAATGTAAGTAGGTAAGTGCTTTTTTATTTAGTCCAAAACAGCAGTTAATTAAGGCCAGATGAGACACGGTTCACGGGATTTTCGGAGCCAAGAATGTCTTGTGACCATACGCCAACTACTAGCGTGATCGGAGACGATATGGCTAAAACTCAGGAAACATTGCAAAAACCAGTCAATTCACGACAGTCACGGGCTCCAGTGACGGGCACGGCGTTGTCAGTACGCAAAAAGCGGTCGTTTTTGGCGGACCTTTATTCAACTGCAGTAGGAAAAAAATATGCGATGGCAATTTCCGGCATTGCGATGATGGGCTTTGTTTTATTTCACATGATCGGCAATTTGAAGATGTACCTCGGCGCCGTTGAACTCGATCACTATGCCGAATTTTTAAGAGCACTGCTTTATCCGCTCGCTCCAAAAGGTGCAGTGTTATGGATTTTGCGGGGCGGTCTCGTAGCAATGCTCGCACTGCATCTTCATGCAGCGTGGTCGCTGACTGTCTTGAACCATCAGGCCCGACCAGTTAAGTATCAATCTGCCCGTGATTATGAAGTTGCAAACTTTGCGAGTCGCACAATGCGTTACAGCGGCATGATTGTTCTGAGTTTTATTATTTGGCATTTGTTAGACCTAACTTTTGGCGTTGTCAACACTGTCGGCACTGAAGGCGTCTATGTCAAGGGCGAGGTATATGCAAATGTCGTGCGCAGTCTTGATCGTTGGCCAGTCGCTGCGTTTTATATTTTGGCGAACTTATTGCTCGGCATACATTTGCGTCATGGTGCGTGGAGCATCTTTCAATCGCTTGGCTGGAATAATCCGAGATTCAATACTTGGCGTTGGACGTTCGCAACGGCGTTCGCAGCAATTGTTGTTGTTGGTAATGTTTCGTTTCCGATTGCGGTGCTCGCGGGCATCGTCAAGGTCTAAAGGAGTAACGGTTTCAAGATGAGCACGGTTTTAAACGCGAAGATTCCGAGTGGTGCGTTGCACGAAAAGTGGGACAACTATAAAGCAGACGCCAAGCTTGTCAACCCGAATAACAAGCGCAAGTTTAAAGTAATAGTTGTCGGCACAGGTCTTGCCGGCGCATCGGCCGCCGCGACATTGGCTGAACTTGGTTATCAAGTTGATGCGTTCACATTTCATGACTCTGCGCGTCGTGCGCACTCAATTGCCGCTCAAGGTGGTATCAATGCCGCAAAAAATTATCAAGGTGACGGCGACAGTATTAACCGTTTATTCGTTGACACAATCAAAGGCGGAGACTTTCGTAGTCGTGAAGGCAATGTGCATCGTTTGGC
>JBAXAW010000091.1:0-7222 GCA_037142305.1 Actinomycetota bacterium | reverse complement strand
TAACTGCCAGAAATATTTTTGTTGAGCAAGATCCAAACTTTACAATGCAAGCGTTTATGTCCGGAAAAATAAAGGTTGAGGGTGACATGCTCAAAATGATGGCACTACAAGGATCGATGCCACAAAATGAGCTTGCTAAGACAATTGCAGAAGAAATTAAAACAATAACAAAATAGTTTTGTTCTAGTGACGAGAAATTTTTTGAGTCGACCTTACTGAGCCCGAAGTGAATATAGCGATACCACTGCTAATCGCTCCCGCGAGCAACGCGTATGAAAAACTCTTAATCGTTCCAGAGCTGATCGTGGCTTCGTGGACGCCGATCATTACTGCGGCGCCCAATACGGCACCCATTTGATTGAGGAGTTGTTGCATCGCACTTGCAACGCCGAGATCGTGATCCTCAACTGAGTTTGCCAGTAATGCCGTTAATGCTGGCGCCGAAATTCCAAGTCCGACACCAGAGAGAGATAATCCAAAAGCAATCATTAAATCAGAGGATCCAAGATTGATCTGTGAAAGAATCAACATTGACATCAATACAGCACTGGCCCCGACTACGCCGGCATAGCGTTCACCGATTCGTGATGAGATACGTCCAGAAAATGGAGCGACGAGCGAAAATACCAACGGGCGCGCGATGATCAACCAACCGATATGTGAAGTTGAAAAACCAAGCCCAGTTTCAAGTAATTGCGGCACGATCATAAACCCACCCATGTACGCGAAGTTTGTTAGAGCAAGACTCACCACTGGAAATGCCACGTTTCGCGTGCGAAACCATTTGAGCGGCAACATCGGATCGCTAGCCAACTGCTCTGCGCGAACAAAAAAGTAAAGTGCGAAAACGCCGAGCAACGCGACAAGCAATGTGCGCATTGATCCAAAACCCCAAGTTGGCCCGCGATTGATTGCCAGCAAAATCAGTACTGATCCAACGCCGAGTAGCAACGCACCCCTTACATCAAACTTGACACTTTCTCTTCGCTCTGTGTCTCCGAGTAGCCACATCGCAACGAAACATCCGATCAGACACAACGGCGCCTGAATTAAAAAAATTGTTCGCCAACCAAAAATGGCGACTAATGGTACGCCCGCTACGACACCAAGCACCGGAGCACCCGCCGTTACAAAACTCCAGTAACCAAGTGGACGAACCCTTTCGCTTGGGTCGAACATTCGGTTGATGTAGGCCATTGCTGCTGGACCAAGCGCCGAACCTCCAGCCGCTGACAGAGTGCGAAACACAATCATCGAAGTTGCGTCCCACGCAAAAGCGGTGCAGATCGCAAAGACCCCGGCAATAAATAAGCCTCCAACGAAAACCCGCTTGTGACCCCACATGTCACCGATCTTGCCGAACGCAGGGCCGACAACACCGAACGCAAGCATCGGTGCGGTAATTGCCCAACTGATTATTGATGTCGTACTACCGAGATCATCTGCAACAGTCTTGAGTGATACGACCAGCAGAGTGATCATAAAACTCACCGTGAACACGCAACTCAGCAACACTGCCAGAGTTGCCTTGCGTCGCGAAACACCAACACTTTCAACAATTTTTTGTCGCAGCAATAGCGACCATGGAACTACAGAAACTTCGTCAACACCGCCAGCATCAAAAACAGTTAAATCTCTTGCAGCCTCTCTCGCATTATTTGTTTGCAGTATTTTCGCTTCGAATTTCTTCAATTTCAAGGAAACACCATGTCAATGACAGAGCCTCGTGGAACTTTGTCACCATTGTTTATGGCCACACCTTTGACCGAAGCGCTCTTCATTCGATACGACTTGCGGCCTGTGACTTCTCCAACAACAAAACCAGCTGCCACTAGTCGTTTTTCGGCGTCATTGAAATTGATCCCGACGATGTTCGGCATCTCAACGAAATCTGGACCTAAGGAAATTGCATAACTCAATGTTCCACCACGCGGAAGTCTTTCGTCAGGTGGCGGCGACTGCGCGCCAATCAGACCGATTGCTACATCATTATTGAAAGCATCTGGAGTCACCGCAAGTTCGAGGCCAAGTTCAGCAGCCTTTGTAGTCGCATCGGCGAGGGTCAATCCAACTATCAATGGCACAACGCGCAACGCTGGACCATTTGAAATTGTCAAGTTGATTACTGTTCCTTTGAGAACTTCATCACCAGCAACCAAAGACGGTTGTTTGGCGACGGACCACGAAATTACGCTGCCAACTGGAGTGGTCTCACTGGAGTCTTCGCTTGTTGCAACAACTAATCCTTGCGCAACAATTTTTTCAACTGCTGCTTCTTTTGTTTGCCCTGTGACATCAATCAAAACTCCGAGTGGCGGACCTTCTGAAACAACAAGGATAATAGTTTCGCCTTCTTTCAAACTCACCCCGGTGGCTGGCTCGGTGCGGATCACATGACCGAACTCGACATCATTAGTTCTTTCGGCTTGAACCAGCAGCTCCCAGCCGAACTCTGCGATTTTGTTTCGTGCCTGCGATTCAGCGAGGCCATTTAATTCTGGAACATCGTACGATGCTTTAGTTAACGTTTGAAATGCAATTACTGAAACTGTCGTGAACGCTGCAACTGCTACCGCGATCCAAAGTCTCGTCAGCCTTCGGCGAACTTGGGGCGACTCGAGTTCGGTTTGTTCTTCGATGCCGTCATCAATTTTTGGCTGATATTCAACAACTTGAATCTCCTGTGTTTTTCTTGCAGGAGTAATCGGATTAGGTCGTGTGATCACATCTTCAAAGCGCTTCGAAATAATTGTGTCAATTGGTTGCGGGCGCGACATCTTGGAAGCGACTTGAGTTAATGCTTGACCAAATTCAAAAGCAGTTCCGCGTTCTTGAGCCACTGGGCGACCTGCGCGTTCTATTGGTGCCGCAAGTGGTCCCATGTCTCCTGAAACTGGTAGTAATTTGTCAATTCGATTTGCCAATGTGATTGCAACTGATTCTGCAGCAAACGGAACTTCACCAGTCATTGTTTCAATCAAAGTAATTGCCAGTGAATAAACATCAGACTGTGCATCGGGTATCGAACCTTGCCCGATTTCGGGAGCCGCATAACGCGCTTGCTCAATACTCATTTTCGCTGTTGAAAAACTCTTCTTAACGCCAAGCCCAGTCAGGCGGATTCTCGCATTGTCATCAAAAATTAAGTTTGCTGGGCGCACATCACCGTGCACAAAACCATTTTTATGAGCATGATTTAATGCTCGACAGACATCAAGGCCAACCATCAGCGCCTGCGAGGGCGATAACCGTCGACCGCGATCTAAATATTCGCGCAATGAACCTTGGCCAAAACGTTGGGTGACGTTAAACACAATCCGTACATCGTCAATTACCGCATCGCCCCAATCATCAATTGAAACTAGTGACGGATGAGAAATTGAAAAAAGTTGTTGCATCGAAGACTTAAAAGACGCCATAGCAGAATTTTCATTGACAATGCCAGCTTCTCTGTCAAATAATGAACTAATCGTCATCAACCGCACCGCTACCGTTCTATGTTGATGGATATCCTGCGCCTCAAATACGGGAGCAGATGCAGTGCCTTCACTGCGTAATTTCTCGATACGGTATCGCCCGACAAGGACATGACCAATTACTGCATTTAATGAAACCACCGCCCTTAAAACTACTGCCGATTTTCGCTTAACAATGTTTTATGAGAATTTCTCGGCGAGAATAGAGATGTGACAATCAACTCTAAGCATTCAGCAAAAGTCAAGAAACAGCGTCCTTCCTTTAATCTTCAACGCCTTATTACAAGCATCGGAGTTGCAGTCGGATTGGTAATGATTATTTTCGGCTTTCGAGTTTCGCAAACAGGTCGAGATGAATCTGGCTTGCCTGATGTAATCGAACGGATGTCACCGGCTAACGGTGATCGCGTGCTTCGTCAATCACAAATCATTGTCGACTTTGTTGAAGGTTATGAATCAGTTTTATTTATCGACGGTGTTGAACTTCCGACGACAAGACTTGATGAACTGACTTCATCTGGTCAGATGGCAACACCTGGTGCACAAGTTGAGTTGCCCGCCACGGCAGTTTTTGATCCGGGCAATTTCATTATTAGTTTTCAGCCCCAAGTCGGTGCCGTAATTGAAGCTTTTACCCAAGGTGAGCATGAAGGCAAAGTTAGATACTGGCGAGTCGAAGATGGTCGCGAGAAATCTCGCGTATACATCTGGAAGTTTGACACTGATTAAAACTAAACGGGGATTCTTAAACTGGAAGCTCGCCTGTCTCAAGCAATACCAAAAAACCTGCTGAGTCAATGATCGGAATTTTCAAAGATTCAGCTTTTGTAAGTTTGCTTGCACCAGGTTCATCACCAACTACGAGTGCAAATGTTTTTGCACTCACACTGCCCGGGCTCTTGCCACCTCGACTAGTAATTGCCTCTTGAGCGCCTTCGCGGCTAAAACCTTCGACCGTGCCGGTCACGACTACTGCTTTGCCGACTAGATTCTGTGGCGCGGTGCTGACAATTACATTGCCAAATTCAACACCAGCATTTCTGAACTTTTTAATGATTGCTTGGTGAGACTTATCTTTGAACCACTTGGTGATAGAGTTTGCAATCACATCACCTAGCCCGTCAATTTCACTTAATTGCTCGGATTTTGCGGCGATTATTGCATCAAGTGAGCCAAACCGACGTGCAAGTGATTCGGATGCTGCGGGCCCCAAGTTCTTTATGCCGAGGCCAACGAGAAGTTTGTTAAGAGGTCTTGTCTTTGAATTATTAATTGCAGTCAATAAATTGTTGGCGCTTAGTTCGGCGAAACCGTCAAGTTGAAGCAACTTTTCAATTGTGAGCGAATACAAATCACCGATATCGGCGACAAAGTTTTTGTCAGATAAAGCGAAAACTGTTTTTTCGCCGAGACCTTCGATATCCATTGCGCCACGCGATGCGAAATGAATAATCCGTTGATCACGCTGAAACGGGCAATCTGGTTCTATACATCGAGTATCGGACTCACCTTCAAGTTGCACAAATGTTGAGTTCAGATCGCAGACACAAGTTGTTGGAAACTTCCATGGCTTTGAGTTTTTCGGACGCAACGCCAAAACTGGACCGACCACTTCAGGGATCACATCGCCCGCTTTGCGCACAACCACTGTGTCACCAGGGCGAACATCTTTCAACTGCACCTGCTCACGGTTGTGCAGAGTCGCCATGCTCACGGTGCTGCCAGAAAGAACCACTGGCTCAAGTTCAGCGAACGGCGTCGCTCGACCAGTACGACCAATTGAAACTGAAATATTTTTGAGGATCGTATTGCGCTCTTCCGGAGCAAACTTCACAGCAATCGCCCAACGTGGAGCGCGAGCCGTGAAACCTAGTTGTTCGCGTTGTGCAAGATCATCAAGTTTTACAACCACTCCGTCTATTTCATAATCAAGTTTGTGGCGATTTGCTTCACACTTTTCGACAAACTCAACGACTTGAGTGAGTGAGTTGACGGTTTTCACTTCAGGATTTATCGGAAACCCAAGATCACGAAGATAATCAAAAGTTTCAGAGTGCGACAAAAAGTTTGGTGCGCCAACTACTTCACCGAGTTGGTATGCCCAAAATGAAAGATCGCGAGTAGCCGTGATTGCTGGATTTTTTTGTCTCAGACTCCCGGCACCAGCATTTCGCGGATTGGCTGGAACTGTTTCAGGTTTTTTGCCAGCACTAAGTCGCTTTTCATTCTCAATTTGTTTTGCAACTCGTAGTTTTTCGAATGCGGCTATCGACATATAAACCTCACCACGAACTTCAAGAACACTTGGAATCTTTTTGCCAGATTTAGAGACGAGTTTTTTCGGAATAACACTTATCGTTAGAATATTTGCGGTTACATCTTCGCCGACTTTGCCATCTCCACGAGTCGCAGCCTGCACTAACTCGCCGTTTTCATAACGAATGCTCAATGCCAAACCATCAATTTTCAGTTCGCAGACAAACTGCATCGCGACATTGCCCAAACCTTTGACTTGCCGTTCACCCCACGCTTGCAACTCTTTTGCATCCATCGCATTATCAAGACTCGTCATCGGCACGCGATGCGTAACCGGATCAAAAGTTGTAAAACCCGAACCTACAATTTGCGAAGGTGATGATTCTTCAATCAATTCTGGATACTTGGCTTCAATTTCTTTAAGTTTGCGCAACAGTTCGTCAAACGCGGCGTCAGAAATCTCAGGACTATCTTGGCCGTGATACAACTCGTTGTGATGCGCAATTTGGGCACGCAGAATCATCACATTTTTTTTCAGATCTTTCGAGACGGTCACGACTAAAACTTTACTGATTGATTGTTCGCGCCTTAGCCTTATAACGTGGCTATAAATTTGAAGCAAAGTATGCGACTTGAAGACGTGCTGCACATGATGTTGCGTATTTTACTTAGTTGCCTGCCGTTTATCGGTTCAGGAGTAGGTGGATTATTGGACGACAGATCAGCGGCGGTTCAAATGACCGGAACCACTTTGGCGTGGGCCGTGTGGGGCACAGTTGTGATTGCGAGTTTTATCAGCCATCCAATAACTTTGACCGTGTTGCGAATCGGCACACCGGTGGTTGCTAGTTGCATGATCTTTGGCGTTTTCAACCAAAGCACTTCCGGCGCGCAGATTATTAGTGCGGCGGTGAGTGTGGCGGTTTTGTTGCTCAGTTTCAGTGCCGAAATCGGCAGCGTCTATGTGCAAGCCAGCGCCTACGGAGATGAAAAACGATTTGCCTTACGACCGCCAGTTGTTCTTATTGCACCGATTTTGCTTTCAGCACTTATCGCAGATTTATCAATCATTTCATTGCCGTTGCTTGTTGCGGCAAAAGATTGGCCGGTTGCCGTAGTCTCGCTAACTGGTTTGTATGTTTCAGCTAAATATCTACTGCCGAGAATTCATTTCCTTTCGCGTCGTTGGTTAGTTTTTGTACCAGCCGGAGTAGTCATCCACGATGAAATCGTTTTATCGATCAACTTGATGATTAGAAAACAGGAACTATCTCAGATTCAACTTGCTCGCGACAACTCAGCAGCGGCTGACCTGAGCGCACTGACCTGGGGTGTGCCCCTTGAATTCTCATTCAATAAACCTCTAGATGTTTCACTTACATCTATCGGAGCGAAGCATCTCAACACAGTTAGCGCAATCCACGCCCAATCTATATTGGTTGCCACCTCTCGCCCTGGAGCTGTGCTTAGCGCTTACAAAACCAAAACTA
>JBAXAW010000090.1:0-7322 GCA_037142305.1 Actinomycetota bacterium | reverse complement strand
CAAGTCACTTGCAACTTCAACAAATTCCGTCATCTGTTTTGATCCAGTCTGTTGATCAAATAATAACTAGTTGAGAGTTGGTAGTCGGGGGACTGCTGAGATCAGGTCTTTGGTGAACTGGTGTTGGGGATTAGCAAACACATCTTGAGTATTGCCAGCCTCAACAATTCTGCCTTGTTTCATCACCACAACGGTATTACACAGTCGGGTTATGACACTCAGGTCATGAGAAATCAGAACGAGAGTGAGATTAAGAGTTTTAATTAAGCCCGACAGCAACTGCAAGATTTCTTCGCGAACCAAGACGTCAAGTGCGCTCACGGGTTCGTCAGCGATCAAGACCGACGGCTGCGCAGCGAGTGCACGCGCAATTGCAACGCGTTGGCGTTGTCCACCTGAAAGTTCGTGCGGGTATCGCGATTTAATCGCCGGTGCAAGTTCTACTTGTTGAAGAACTTGATCGATTCGCTGTTGGTGATTTTGTTCAAAATTCAAGCCAACAAGTGGTTCAAGAATAATTTGTGCCACTGTCATCTGGGGGTTCAGTGAACTGCGCGGGTCCTGAAAAATTATTTGAACTTCGCGTCGGAAAATAGCCATATCAATTTTTGAGAATAGTTGGCCATTAAAAGTTAATGAGCCGCTCGTCGGTTTGTCAAGATTCAATAAAAGTTTGGCTAATGTCGTTTTGCCGGATCCAGATTCACCGACGACTCCGAGTCGATCGCCAGTTTCAATCTCTAGATTGAGATCAGCGACTGCATGTCGAACGGGTCGGGCGCCAGATATCGCAGTGCGGTTTAATTTAAAATCACGACAGAGGGCTTTGGCTTGAAAAAGCGGATCGCTCATAATGTGCTGCTCTTTGTGAAATCACTAAATTCTTTTTCGGTTGCTCGTGCGAGATCTACAAGTTTTTTTGAGTATTCATGCTGTGGATTATTGAATAGCGCAGTGATGTTCGCGTGTTCAACTAATTCTCCGTTGCGCAGTACAGCGATATCTTCGGCCATAGTCGAGACAACTGGTAAATCATGCGAAATAAAAATCAGTGATGAGCCTTGTTGTTCAACAAGATCATTGATCGTCTGTAATACTTCTTTTTGTACGGTTACGTCTAGTGCAGTAGTTGGTTCATCAACAATCAATAGTTTCGGGCTACAAGCGATTGCGATTGCCAGCCCGATGCGTTGTCGCTGACCCCCAGATAGTTGATGTGGGTAGGCACGAACAATATGTTCAGGGTCGGGCAGACCGACAGAAGCGCAGAGTTCAATAGCCCGAGTAATGCCTGCTTTACGTGACACTTTGTCATGGTTTAGAAGTGGTTGAGCAATTTGTTTACCAACACGCATTAGTGGATTCAATGCAGTTAAGGGTTCTTGAAACACCATCGCAAGTTGTTTACCGCGGTATGCAGACATTTGTTGATCGCTTAGGCGCAATAATTCTTCGCCGGCAAGTCGAATACTGCCAGTTGCAGTAGCCGTATCAGGCAATAGGCCAATCACAGCAAGTGCGATCATTGTTTTACCCGAACCAGATTCGCCGATAACGCCGAGGCGCTCACCGGCCGCCAAATCAAACGAGACACTGTTGACTACAACTTTGTTGCCAAAACTGATCGTCAGATTCTCTACTTCTAAAAATTTCATGATTTACTTTTTCGTAAAGTCGGATCAAGTGCTTCACGAACTCCATCACCGAGCAAGTTGAAGCCCAACACGGTGATGATGATTGCGAGACCTGGCCACAATGCCACGACTGGATCAATCAGTAAGTACTGCTGAGATGAGGCAAGCATTCGACCCCACGATGGAGCAGGTGGTGTAGTTCCTAATCCTAAATAAGAAAGAGTTGACTCAGCAAGAATTGCAATTGCTGCAGCGCCCGATGCTTGTATAAAGAGTGACGCACGAATGTTGGGCACAATATGTTTTTGCACGATTTTAAGTTTGTTGCTGTTGCAGGCTTTCGCGGCGAGTACAAAATCAGAATTAAGCACTACGGCAACTTCGCGCCGGGTTACTTGTGCAACTGCAGCCGATGTAGCGATAGATATTGCGATAACTGCAGTAAGAGTTGACGGTCCACGAATTGCAGCAAGCACAATCGCAAAAAGCACAGCCGGAAGAGCCAAGACGATATCAATTGAGTAAATAGCGGTGCGATTGAACCATCGAGGCGAAAGTGCAGCACCGATGCCTGTTGTGACGCCTAATGACATCGTGATTATCACAACGAGAAATGCGGTGATTAAGGTCGTTCGAGAGCCAGCCAAGAGATTGCTCAATACATCACGGCCGAGTACATCTGTGCCCAATAGATGTGCCCATGAAGGCTTCGCCAGTGATACATCAGGGTTGATTTCAAGTGGGTCATATGGTGTCCAAAAAACTGAAAGTAGCGCCATCGTCGAACTAAAAGCGACCAGACAAATACCAAAGAACAAATTTCGATTCTGATTCATTGGCTTACCCGAGATTTTGGATTCAGCAAGCCGAGTATTGCATCGATCAAAAAACTCACGAAGAAAACAGCGGCGGTTGTCGCGGCGACAGTGCCTTGCACTTTGGTGTAATCGCGGATGCTGACGTCTTGCAGCAACATTTGTCCAATGCCAGGCAATGCAAAGACATGTTCAACGATTATCGCGCCAACAATTAATGTGGCGATCTGCATGCCGAGTACCGAGACAACTGGGAGAAGTGAATTGCGCATACCGTGAATCTGCAGTGCTTGACCGCGTGTGAGACCAGTAGCCCGAGCAGTGCGAAAGTATTCTTGCTGAATAACATCGATCGTTGCCGACCGTGCGAAGCGCATAAGCATCGCTCCTTGGCCGAGTGCCAAAGTTGTCGCAGGTAGCACTAAAGATTCAAGACAACTAGACCAAGAACTCCAGCCAGCGTCAGGAAACCCACCTGATGGAAATATTTGAAACTTGACTGAAAAAATGGTGACTAATATTACGCCAACCCAAAATGTTGGGATTGCGATGCCGAGTTGGCTGACAGCCGAGATAGTGATGCCCTTGCGCTGACGAAAATTGAGTGCCGAATACATGCCGAGTGGAATTGCGAAAATCAGCGCCAGCGCCGATGCCAAACCAATTAGTGGCAGAGTCACTGTTGCCTTGCTGACGATTTCTTGTGTGATATTTACGCCAGTCAACATTGAAACACCGAGATCGCCACGTGACGCATGACTTAGCCATTTCAAGAATTGCAATATCAACGGATCATCTAATCCGAACTCTGATCGAGTTTGCATTAATGCATCAGGAGACGCGTCTATTCCGAGTTTTGCTTGTGCTAAATCTCCTGGCAGTATCCGTAACAGTAAAAAAACCAGGGCGCTAGCGGCAACTAGCGATCCAACGAATAAGGTAAATCGCCGAACAATATATAAAACTAAATTTTGCAGCGAATTATTCTTTCGCGATTGCCGCAACTGAGTATGCATCTCCAACATCATTTTGTGGAAAACCAGTTACAGATTTTTTCACAACTTGTAAGTTAGGAATCAGCCACAGCCAGTCGCTGACAGACTCGTTTGAGAGCAACCTTGCAGCTTTTTTGAGCGACTCAGCCTGAGCAACTGGAGTGCGTGCCGAACTTGCCTTTTTGATTAGTGCTTGATATTCGGCACTGTTATATCTGAAGTAATAGTTGGGGTTCGCGTAGATCGACATGTCACTTCGCTCAACGTGGGCGACAATTGTCATGTCATAGTTGGCTTTTGTGAATATTCGATCAAGCCATTCACCCCAGGCAACTGGCTTGATTGTGACATTGATGCCAATTTTCTTAAGTGATGCGACAATGAATTCTTGTGAAGCCTCGGCGTATGGCGCAGGCGGAATATCAAGAGTGATTGAAAAGCCATTTGGATAACCGGCTTGCTTCAACAGATTCTTTGCTGCCTGAACATCGTATGGAAATGTTTTTGAAAGATCTTCGTACCATGCATCGGTCGGTGGCACGAAACTACCGATTTCGAGTCCGTAACCGGCCCATGCAGTTTTGATTAGCGCTTTTTTGTTGAGTGCTTGGCGAATTGCTTGGCGAACTTTAATATTATTCAGAGGCGCTTTTGAATTATTCATACCAAGAGTTACTTCGCCATTTGTTGTACCGCTGCTGATTTTTAGATCTTTGCGCCCCTTGAATACAGACAACAATTCTGGCTTTTGCACCGTCGACATGATGTCAATTTGCCCCGACAAAATTGCGTTACTTAACGCCGTGGCATCGAGAATGTAACGAAAGATCACAGTCTTCGCGAGTGCCTTTGTTGCACGATATGAATCATTGCGTTCAAGTGTGATGCTGTTGCCTCGGTTCCAGTTGCCAAATTTAAATGGCCCTGTTCCATTTGCTTTAGTGGCGAAGTCTGTCGTGCCAGCCTTGAAAATCACACCACCACGCTGAGTTAGATTAAACAAAAAGTCGTTGTCGCGATCTTTGAGGGTTATCACAACAGAGGTTGCATTTGGCGCCGTGATTGACGCGACCGTTGAGAACTGTTGTTTTTGTGTTGGCAATACTGCAGTTGACTTTGGGTCAAGGACGCGATTAAAACTCCAGATCACGTCGGCTGAAGTCAAATTTGCACCGTCATGAAACTTTGTCTTTGCAAGTTTGAATGTGTAAACAAGACCGTTTGCTGACACCGTGTACGACTCAGCGATTGACGGAACGATCTTGCCGCTATTTTCGACTTTCAAAAGACCTTCGTAGACGTTATTCAAGAGCACTTGAGGAATCGCTTGACCAGCGACGCCTGTTATGTCGAGGCTGACTGGCTCGAGTGTGAAACCAATTGTGATTGTCGCATTGGTCTTAGCGCTAGCTTTCGAAGAACTAGCTTTTTCAGCACCAACTGTCGCTGCATTCGCGATTTCTGTGGTGGCTAGTAGAAGCGACGCACAAACAAGAGAAATTTTTGCGATGCGCTTTAGGTCAAATTTTGTCATAAGACCTTTAAATCTATATTACTTGCGACTTAATCGGCCCTAACCGGTTCAAAACTCTCACCAGCCCGCACTTGAGATGCGTATATTGAGTTAGCCGCCATTAACTGCTCGTGCGTGCCCTGCTCGGCGATTCTGCCATTACTGAGTACAACAATGCGATCGGCATCACGAATCGTTGAAAGTCTGTGAGCAATAACTATTGCGGTGCGGTTTTTCATCGCTTCTGTGAGCGCCATCTGCACAAGTATTTCGCCCTCGTTGTCGAGGTGACTTGTTGCTTCATCAAGAATCATTACGGCTGGGTTTTTTAGTAATAATCGAGCAATCGCCAGGCGTTGCTTCTCTCCGCCCGAAAGTCGATACCCGCGTTCGCCAACAATTGTGTCGTAGCCGTCTGGTAGCGCCGAAATAACTTCATGAATTTTCGCAGCCTGACATGCATCGACAATTTGTTGTTGTGTTGCATTTGGTTGTGCATAAAGTAAATTTGATTTAACCGACTCATGAAACATGTGTGAGTCTTGCGAGACAACGCCAACTGCTGTGCGCAGCGAAATACCAGTCAGATCACGAACGTCGTGACCATCAATTCGCACTGCGCCACTAGTGACGTCATACAAACGGGCAAGCAGCGATGCCAAGGTTGTTTTTCCGGTGCCACTCGCACCAACCAAGGCAATTGTCTCGCCAGCAGCAATGCTAAGTGAAATATCATTTAGTACATCAACGTCTGGGTCTGCGCCGTGCATCACACCAGAAAGCTCAAGCGACGCGATTGAAAAACTTGCAGCAGGTGGATATCTAAACGAAACATGATCAAACTCGACGGCGCCGCGAGCGTTTGTTAATTCAACTGCTCCAACCCGATCGGTGATTGAAACGGGTGCATCAAGTACTTCGAACACTCTTTCAAAACTTACAAGCGCAGTCAAAATTTCAAGACGCGCATTTGTTAAGCCCGTTAATGGCTGATAAATGCGTTGCACAAATGCCGCCATCGCCACAAGCGTGCCAATCGTAATGCCACCCGAAACAACCATGAACGCGCCAACTCCATAAATCGCAACTGCGCCAAGAGCACCAACTAGACCGAGCGCTACAAAAAATACTCGACCATACATCGCAGTTGTAATACCAATGTCGCGTACGCGAGCAGCACGTGAACCAAATGCTCCGACTTCTTCGCGGTGCCGACCGAATAACTTAACGAGCAACGCACCAGAGACGTTGAATCGCTCTGTCATCTGTGTGTTCATGCCCGCATTTAATCCCATTTGCTCGCGAGAAATTTCTTGTAGGCGAGCACCCACACGTTTCGCTGGCACGATAAATACTGGCAAGACAATTAGTGAAAGCAACGTAAGTCGCCATTCAAGGGCCAACATTGCACCGAGGGTTGTCGTAAGTATCACGACATTAGAAACAACACTTCCGAGAGTGCCAGTGACGGCCGACTGTGCACCGATCACATCATTATTTAGTCGGCTGATTAATGCGCCGGTCTGAGTGCGTGTAAAAAACGCAATTGGCATATTTTGTACTTTGTCGAAGAGCGCGACACGCAGGTCATAAATAATGCCTTCACCAATTCGCGCTGAATACCATCGCTGAACGATTTGTAATACTGCGTCACCGAGTGCAACAACGACGAGCACAACAGTAAGTGTGACGATTCTGCGCTTGTCTCCATCTGGGATTGCATGGTCGACAATCATTCGAAACATAAATGGAGGGATAAGTGCAATCACTGCAGTCACAAGTATCGTGATTAAGAAACCAGAAATAGATCTGCGATAGGGGTGTGCAAATTGCCAAACTCGGCGCAATGCGGTTTTGCCAATTTTTGCACCAGTCACGGCTGATTTATCGCGCGGTATTAAATGATGCGGAAGCACGCAGTCAGGCTAAGGCTTAGGCGTGAGTTTTTTTGTGCATCTTGCCATCAGGCATAGTCGCACCTGATAAATCAGCGCCAGTCATATTCGCTCCCGTTATGTCGGCGCCAGATAAATTCGCACCAGACATATGTGCATTAGTTAAATTCGCTTGGTGTAAGTGCGCCTTAGATAAATTCGCGCCAGTTAGTTTCGCCTTTGAAAGTTTTGCCTTAGCTAAATTGGCGTTCGAGAGATTGGCATTTGTCAAATTGGCGTGTGTCAGATTCGTTTTGCGTAAGTTCGCATGCATTAAATCTGCGCCGCTCAAATCGGCATTTGATAGATCCGCTCCGCTCAGATCTGCATTCGGCAAATGAGCACCAGGTCCGATTTCGAGACCATTTACCTGCATAGCGACAACATACCGCTAACGGGTATTCGAGTGTTAATGCTGAATCAATTATTCA
>JBAXAW010000089.1:0-7343 GCA_037142305.1 Actinomycetota bacterium | reverse complement strand
CTCGATCTCGGCACACTGTTCGTTTCGCCGTGTGAAGACAACTCCGAGGTCGCCGAAATGCTGGCCGAGCGTTATGGATTGCCGCTTTGGCGCTTTACCAACTCTGGCACTGAAGCCACGATGGACGCAATCCGCGTCGCTCGCGCTGCAACTGGACGTGACAAAATCGTCAAAGTTGAGGGCGGCTATCACGGCCACCACGACGAAGTGATGATTTCGATGAAGCCGCCGATCTCAGTAGCCGGCCCTGCGCGCAAGCCATTTTCGGTACCGTCAAGTGCTGGCATCACAGCTGACACAATTAAAACGACAATCGTTGTGCCATACAACGACCCCGAGGCGCTCGAAGATGTTTTACGCGCGGGTGACGTTGCGTGTTTCATTGTTGAACCAGTGATGCAAAATATTGGGATTTGTAAACCGTTGCCTGGCTACTTGCAAGCGGTACGCGAAATCACTCAGCGCTACGGCACGCTGTTAATTTTCGACGAAGTAAAAACTGGCATCACTTCTGGTTGGGGCGGCGCGACTGGTGTACTTGGCGTAACACCAGATCTTGTTGCGCTCGCCAAATCAATTGGTGGCGGATTACCGCTCGGTGCGTTCGGCGGCAAGCGCGAATACATGGACACGATCACCGATGGCAGAGTCGTTCATCTCGGCACATATAACGGCAACCCGTTGTGCATGGCGGCGGCTAAGGCAGTTTTGCGCGAGGTTTGTACGCGCGAGGCAACACAATCCGCGATTGATTTGAATACCAAAATCGTAGATGCGTGTGCCAGTGTCATTGACCGTGCTGGAGTCGACGCAAATGTTGTGCAATTTGGCGCCAAGGGTTGCATCACTTGGTCGCGCGAACCGATTCAAAATTATCGTGACTACAAAGCAACAGATTTTGATCTTGCATACGCTCAATGGATTCACGGCATCAACCGCGGCATACTTTTACCGCCAGGTCTCGACGAGCAGTGGTTGATTTCAATAATGCATGGCGAAGCCGAAACACTCAACTATGCAAATGTGTTTCAAGAATTTGTTGATGAACTTCTAGTCTGAGATCAATCAAACTATAAAATTTTACGATGGCACAAAAGTCTCCATCGGTTTTACGAATGTTGTGTCGTGGATTAATAAGACGTTGCGCACACTGTGGCGAACCAGGTGCCTTCTTTATTTCATGGTTTAAAACCCAAGATCGTTGTCATGGTTGCAAACTTTTGTGGCAACGCAACACGCAAGGTTTTGCGCTCGGTGCTCTAGCGATTAATTTTGTCTTGACTGGTGGTGCGCTGATCGCGACGCTTGTGATCGGTGTCGTGACTAGTTATCCAGATTTGGCGATTTTTAAATTGTTGGTTTCGACTATTGGCGTAACTTTATTTGTCGGCATTTTTGGTTATCCAATTTCGTATACGACATGGCTAGCTGTAGACCTGATCATGCGTCCTGTTGAATCTGGCGAGATAGCGAACAGCGCCATCGAATGAACTGATCGCCTAAAGCCTTATGTTATATAGGCTTTAGGATGCTTGACCGAACATCTGTTCGTGTGTAAGGTTGCGTACAACACCCCACACCTAAGGTGCTCAATTCTAAACCAAATAACAGTTTCCCCGATAATTACAAACAACAAACGAAAGGCAAGACAATATGAGTAATGAAAAAGACAAAGCCCTCGAAGTAGCCCTCGGTGCAATCGACAAGCAGTTCGGCAAAGGGTCGATCATGCGCATGGGCGACAAGCAAGGCCTTGAGATTGAGTTCATCCCAACCGGTGCGTTGCCGCTTGACATCGCACTTGGCATCGGTGGCGTTCCACGCGGACGCATCGTCGAAATCTTCGGTCCTGAGTCGTCAGGTAAATCAACCTTGGCAATGCACATCGTGGCCGAAGCCCAACGCAATGGTGGTATCTGCGCCTATGTTGACGCAGAACACGCAATGGATCCGATTTATGCAAAGGCCATTGGCGTTGACACCGACAATTTGTTGATCTCGCAACCAGACACTGGTGAGCAAGCGCTTGAAATCGTTGACATGTTGGTGCGCTCTGGTGCACTCGATGTGATCGTCATCGACTCGGTTGCTGCGCTTACTCCACGAGCCGAAATTGAAGGCGAAATGGGCGACAGCCACATGGGTCTGCAAGCTCGCCTCATGAGTCAAGCAATGCGAAAGCTCACCGCCAACTTGCACAAGTCGAACACAGTTGCTGTGTTCATTAACCAGTTGCGCGAAAAAATTGGTGTGATGTTTGGTTCTCCAGAAACAACTCCTGGTGGCCGTGCACTTAAGTTCTATTCGTCAGTTCGTCTTGATATTCGTCGTATTGAAACAATCAAAGACGGCGTTGAAGTCGTTGGTTCACGCACTCGTGTCAAAGTAGTAAAGAATAAAGTTTCGCCACCGTTCCGTCAGGCAGAGTTTGACATTATGTACGGCAAGGGCATTAGTCGCGAAGGCGCAGTGCTTGACATGGCAGTCGAAATGGGAATCGCCAAAAAATCTGGTGCATGGTTCACATATGACGGTGAGCAACTCGGTCAGGGTCGCGAGAACGCCAAGCAGTTCCTTTCTGCGAATACAGATGTAATGGTTCAGATGGCAGATCGAGTTCGCCGACAATCAATGCCAGTCGTTGAGCCTGAGATTGCAAAAGTCAACTCGGTCGACAAATCGATCGACAAGACCGACAATACCGACAAGGTCGACACAGTCCCAAAGATTGAAAAGGCTGAAGTGCTCGCCACTACCAAACCAGCCGCAGCCAAACCAGCCGCCGAGAAAGCAAGCAAGAAGGCTTTCACGGCTAAGGACGATCAACCAATTCAGTTATAACAAATCGCTAACTAATGCTGCCAATTAGATAACGCGGCCGGTGGGTGTTTGAGTCCCACCGGCTTTGGCATTTTAGATATTGGCACTGATTTATAGCCGATAAAATAGAAAAGTCGTGACCCGCAACTATTTCGTTCGCACCTTCGGGTGCCAAATGAACGAACACGACTCAGAGCGCATCGCTGGGCTTCTTGAATCTGACGGAATGACAAATGTCGACAGCGTCACAAGTGCCGATGTTGTTGTGATTAACACATGCTGTATCCGCGAAAACGCCGATGACAAGTTTTACGGCACCCTTAGTCAACTAAAGAACTGGAAGACCGAGCAAGACGGTCGCCAAATACTTGTCGCTGGTTGTCTTGCCCAAAAAGATCGTGACACGATTCGAAAGCGCGCGCCGTATGTCGATGTTGTGATTGGCACGCACAATGTGCACCGCGCTGCTGAGTTGCTTGAACAAACCCGAGATGGGCGACCGGTCACCGAGATTCTTGAGGAGGCGATTCTTGATGATCACACGATGTTTCCGAGTGCCTTGCCGATGCGCCGAGAGATCTCTTATAACGCTTGGGTCACTATTCAGATCGGCTGTGACAATACCTGTGCTTATTGCATCGTGCCCGCGGTGCGAGGCAAAGAAATCTCTCGTCCTGCCTCTGAAATTCTCGCCGAAGTCGAATCTTTGGCGCGTAGTGGCGTTACTCAGATCTCTTTGATCGGTCAAAATGTCAACAGTTACGGGCGTGACCTTTCGATGTCCGCACGTGCAGCCGGCGATACTAGTGTCAAGCCTCGACCGCAATTTGCCGAACTGTTGCGCAAGGTTGGGCAAGTCGATGGTGTTCGTCGAGTGAGGTTTGTTAGTCCGCATCCAAAAGATATGCGCGAGGATACTTTTTTGGCAATGGCTGAGACACCCAATGTTGTTGAGCATCTGCACTACCCAATGCAGTCGGGCTCTGACAATGTGCTTGCCTTAATGCATCGCGGGTATACCGCCGAGCGGTACATGAAACAGTTGGTACAAGCCAGAGCAATGATTGACGACCTCGCGGTTACAACCGATGTAATAGTCGGGTTTCCTGGTGAGACAGAACAAGATTTCATGCAGACGGTTGAAGTTTGTGCCGAAGCTTGTTTTGATTCAGCATTTTCTTTTATCTTTTCACCACGGTCAGGCACTCAAGCAGCGCAGATGGTCGACAAGTTCATTGACCCGCAGTTGGCAGTAGAGCGTTATGAGCGACTCAAAATAGTGCTTGACCATTCTGCAGTGCTTAAACATCGTGAGCGAATAGGTCGAATTGAAGATGTTGTAGTCGAAGGAATGAGTAAAAAGAATCCGCACTTAACAACTGGCCGCACTCGTCAAAACAAAATATTGCATTTCAGCTCTCCAGAAAGTCTTCGAGTCGGTACGTATGCGAAAGTCGAGGTTACCGACGCAGCACGATTTCATTTGTCTGGTCATCTAATTGAAGTTGGTGACGTACCAACACATAAAGTACGAATCGCCGTCTCAAGTGGCAATTAAGCCTTGCCGAGTACGAGAAGTTTTCAAATGATTAGCAAACCAGTAGTCATTGTTGGTCCGACAGCCAGCGGTAAATCTTCGGTAGCGATGGCAGTTGCGCAGGCCGAGACATCTACTAACTCGCCGATACACATTGTGGCAGTCGATGCGATGCAGGTTTATCGAGACATGAATATTGGTACTGCAAAGCCAACTGTCACCGATCAGGCACTTGTGCCGCACCATTGCATCGACTTAGTTGAAAGTCATGAGCGATTTACGGTTGCCGAATTCAAAAATAGTGCGACGATCGCTCTCGAATCAATCGCCAAAGTAAATGGCCGAGCATTATTTGTTGCCGGCACCGGCTTGTATCTGACTGCAGTTATTGATGATTTAGTTTTACCTGGCGAGTTTTCAGAAACTCGAGTTGCGCTTGAACAAGAATCAAATACAGCGACTTTGTTTGCGCGTCTCAATGATCTAGACCCAGACGCTGCACAAAAGATTGAACGATCTAATCGTCGGCGAATTGTTCGAGCGCTAGAAGTTTGTATTGGTAGTGGAAAACCTTTTAGTAGTTTTGGCCCCGGCACGAGTGCATACCCAGATAATGGTGTAATTCAAATCGGCCTGCGTTGGAGTCGTGACAGACTTGCTCAGCGAGTTGCCGACCGCGTGCATGCGATGATGAATGAAGGATTGCTCGCTGAGGTCACAGCGCTTCGAAACTCAAAGCGAGGGCTTTCCCGAACCGCGGCTCAAGCCCTCGGGTATAAAGAGTTACTGGTGCATCTTGATGGCAAGATGAGTCTTGACGAAGCGATCAATGAAACAATTATTCATACACGTCAATTTGCTGTTCGCCAAGAACGCTGGTTTCGTCGAGATCCACGAATCAAGTGGGTTTCAATCAGTGAAGACCCGGTAGGCGAAATCGTGCCCGTAGTTGCCAAACATTTACGCTAGACATCAAGCATTATGCAAGTAGTCGTAACAAAGCACCACGGACTCGGAAACGACTTTCTCGTTCTTGAAACGTCACAAATCGAAGTCGTGCCCGATATTGAAATCACGAAAATAGATTGGCCGAGTATCGCCAGACAATGGTGTGATCGAGAAACAGGAGTCGGTGCTGACGGTTTATTGCTGTTGTCGCGTCGCGGTGAATTCAAACTTACGATGAAACTTTTTAACCAAGACGGGTCACGCGCCGAGATGAGTGGTAACGGCATCAGATGTTTAGTGCAGGCTGCATTCGATCTAGACGGGTGTGATGAGCCCGTCTCTTACTCGGTTACGACAGATGCAGGTGATCGTGTTGTAGATATACAACCAGTTTCGCACGAAGAAGTGATAGCAAGTGTTGATATGGGTTTAATAGAGATTTTAGATGAGCCCCAAAATTGGTCGACAATTGGTTGCGATCCGAATCGGCCGGTGATGCACTTGTCAGTTGGCAACCCTCACTCTGTAGTCGGTGTTGAGGACGTTGAACTCGTAAATCTCTTAGAAATCGGGTTGAAAGTGCCACAAGTTAATTTAGAAATAGTTGAGGCAGGGCCAGAGAGCAACGCGATCACGATGCGAGTGCACGAACGCGGAGCGGGCATCACTCAAGCCTGTGGTACGGGCGCATGCGCCAGTGCATGGGCGGCTAACAAGTGGGGTCTCGTGCCTTCTTCGGTCACCGAGATACTCGTGCACCAACCCGGCGGCGATGCGACCGTTCAAATAAATCATCCGCAACCAGGTCACGTGACGCTGATTGGTAGTGCACATTTTTCTTCGCGCCACAATTTAGAGATTATTTTGTGAACACTCCGTACCAGGAGGCGCTCGGTTCAACACTTATATCTCGTGGTATTCGCGAAAAAATTGTTTTGGTTGCTGTCACAATGTCTGATCGAACCGATGATGAGACTCAAGATTCGTTAGACGAACTCGCGCAACTTATAGATACGGCTGGTGCCGACGAAGTTGCGCGAATAACTCAGCGCCGTGATGCGCCTGACAGCGCTTTCTACATCGGTAAAGGAAAAGTTGAAGAACTGAAAGAACTTTGTCTCGCACTTGACTCTGACACAGTTGTCTTTGACAATGAACTTTCGCCTGGGCAGCAATATAACTTAGAAAAACTTCTTGGGCGAACTGCACTTGATCGCACTGCGGTAATTCTTGATATTTTCGCACAGAACGCACACACCCTTGAAGGTAAAGCTCAAGTTGAGTTGGCTTTGCTGAGATACCGCTTGCCACGAATTCGGCGTGGTGCGAAAGCTGGGTTGTCACAGCAAGCGGGTGGCATTGGTTCGCGTGGTCCGGGTGAAACCAAACTTGAAGTTGATCGTCGTCGTATCGGTGAGCGAATCAGCCGTTTAGATCGCGAACTTGATGGTTTGCAAAAAACTCGGCAAGAACAACGCAAGAGCAGAGGGCGAAGCGGTCTCGGCGCGGTGGCAATAGTCGGCTATACCAATGCTGGCAAGTCATCCGTGCTTAATCGGTTGACGAGTGCTGGAGTTCTAGTTGAAAATCGTTTGTTCGCAACACTTGACCCAACGACACGTCGACTTGCTTTGCCTGGTGGCGAACCAGTCTTGCTTTCAGACACTGTTGGTTTCGTTCGACGCTTGCCGCACGGCCTAATTGAAGCGTTCAAAAGCACACTCGAAGTTGCTACTGCGAGTGATCTGCTTATCCACGTAGTTGATTCATCGGCAGTAGATCCGAACGGTCAGATAATTGCGGTTCGCGAAATACTCTCTGAAATCGGCGCAGATAAAGTGCCCGAGTTACTTCTCATTAATAAATCTGACCTTGACCCTGATTCTGCAAAACGCCTAGTTCACGAGCATCATGGGGCCGTCGCGTTTTCTGCTGCCACTGGTAACGGCTTAAATAATTTACTTTTAGCGATCGGTGATCGAATGCGGGCATTGACAACGGTGATTGAATTGTTAATACCGTATGATCGTGGCGACAT
>JBAXAW010000088.1:0-7412 GCA_037142305.1 Actinomycetota bacterium | reverse complement strand
ACCTTGCGATCTGAGTCGCCAATCATCGGAAAATTAACTGGCGTACCTTGAGTCTCGGCGATGTCAGCCTCCCATTTGACATGTGACTCAACAGAATCAACTGACAAACCGATAACTTTCACATTTCGCTTCTCAAACTCTGGTTTGATTTTTGCCACATAACCCAACTCGGTTGTGCAGACCGGTGTGAAGTCCTTTGGATGACTAAAAAGTACGCCCCACGAATCGCCCAGCCATTCATGAAATGAGATTTCGCCCTGGGTTGTGTTGGCTGTGAAGTCTGGAGCTGTATCGCCCAATCGAATAGTCATATTTGTTGTTTCCTTTTGGATGTTGTGCGTGCGGTAATTGGGTTTCAGATAACGGCTAGTCAGCATATCTTAATCCCGACTAATTTAGTCACCTTTGAGCATATTTCCTCAAGGGGCTCATTAAATAGTGCGACACCTTGGGCATATGGTGAACACAGATGAATAGTTCCCCACGAGATACGAGCCAGTGGCGTTCGCGCCTGGCGATTGGGTTGATGGTTACTTTTTGCGCGCAGTTTTTGCCAACAACCGTCGCGGGTGCTGATGCGCCGACAAATGATTACATAGTTATGTTTTCGGATAACGCAGACTTGCAAGCCAAAATTGCTAAAGAGGCTCGCCTAGGTAATTCAATTAGTCAAGTTTACGATAACGCAGCCAATGGCTTTGTCGCCGAACTTGATGCAAGTGATGTGCGCCGACTTAAAGCAGATCGCGAAGTATTGGTTGTTGAACTCGACCGCGTTATCAAACTTGATGATGATTCTTCAACTACTAGCTCAACTAGTACGACGAGTACTACTAGTTCAACTAGCACAACTAGCACAACTATTGCACCAACAACGACGAGTACTACGGTCCCAACTAGTTCAAGCACTAGCACGACCAGCACAACTATCCCGACAAGTTCAAGCACGACAAGTTCAAGCACTAGTACAACGAGCACGAGCACAACATCATCTAGTTCAAGCACTAGTACAACCAGCACTAGTACAACCAGCACTACTACTAGTAGTACAACTACAACAGTGCCAGTCACGGTGAGCGAATCTGGTGAGCCAGTACCGAATTCTTACATTATTAGATTGCGCGGTGATGTTCCGGTTCAACAATTTGTATCCGCTGAGCAAAATCTTGGTGTCAATGTTCTACAAGTTTTCACGCAGGCGATTAATGGATATGTGGCTGTATTGACAAGTGCAGAAAAATCACGGCTTGAAAAAGATTCTCGTGTGCAGAGCATCGAACAAGATGCACTAGTTACGGCTGACGGCGATCAAGCAAACCCACCATCGTGGGGTTTAGATCGCATTGACCAACGCGGTGTAACACTTGATTTAAATTATTCATATAACTTCACTGGCGTCGGCGTTAGCGCATACGTCATTGACACCGGTGTTCGTGCCGATCACTCGCAATTCTCAGGCCGTGTTTCAGTGGGTTACACATCAATTAGCGATGGTCGTGGTTCGGCAGACTGTCATGGGCACGGCACACATGTCTCCGGCACAATCGGTGGCTCAACTTATGGTGTCGCAAAATCGGTTTCGATTGTGCCGGTTCGTGTGCTCGGTTGCACTGGTAGTGGTTCAACATCTGGAGTCATCGCTGGTATCAACTGGATGATTACTCATCACCAGTCTGGGGTTCCCGCAGTTGCCAATATGAGTCTTGGTGGTTCGTTTTCGTCATCAATGAACGCAGCAGTTGCCAATGCTGTAGCCGACGGAATCGTGATGGTAGTTGCCGCAGGTAACAGCAATGCAAATGCTTGCAATTATTCTCCTGCGTCTGAACCAATCGCAATTACTGTTGGCGCAACTACTTCTGTTGATGAACGTGCAAGTTACTCAAACTACGGCAACTGCTTAGATATTTTCGCGCCAGGTTCAAGCATTGTCTCGTCTTGGTACTCATCTTCGAATGCAATTCGTTCGTTATCAGGCACATCAATGGCATCTCCGCATGTTGCGGGCGCAGCGGCATTGCTACTTGAAGCCGACTCAACAATGTCACCAGCGCAAGTCGCTGCAAAATTAATTACATTCGCCACACCTGATGTTGTTAGTAGTGCCGGTTCGGGTTCTGTCAACTTATTGGTTTACACAAAATCTGCATGGTCGGCGCCAGTGCCAATTGCACCGAGTGTGCCGCGCGATTTAGTTGCAATCGGCGGCAATGCTTCAGCAGTTCTAAGTTGGGTCGCGCCAACTTCAAGCAACGGCAATGAAGTTACGGATTATGTAGTCCAGTACTCTTCGAATAACGGTGCAAACTGGACAACATTTATTGACGGTGTATCGGCGTCAACGTCAGCGACCGTAACTGGTTTAGCCAATTCAACTGTTTACTTATTTAGGATAAGTGCGGTCAGCAGCGCGGGCACCAGCGATCCATCAAGTACTGCGACTGCAACTACTGGTGTACCAGGCGCGCCGTCATCACTTTTACCAACTGCACTAAACACAAGTATTCGTTTGACATGGAGTGCACCAGTGCTAACTGGCGGTTCTGCGATTACCGATTATGTTATTGAATACTCCAGCGATGCTGGCGCGAACTATTCGGTTTTCGCCGATGGTCTGTCAACTTCGCTTTCAGCGACAATCACTGGGCTGACAAATGGAACTTCATATTTATTTAGAGTCAAAGCAGTCAACACAATCGGCACTGGTCCCGCTTCAGGTGTCATTTCAGCAATTCCATGGAGCGTCGCAGTTACAAGCGCTCCACGAGATGTTGTTATTTCAACAGTTTCGTTAGAACAATTGGTTGTCAGATGGACAGCACCACTAACCGATGGTGGAAGCTCGGTACTTGATTACATCATTGAATACTCGAGTAACTCGGGTGCCTCATGGTCGATATTCCCCGAAAATTTCACCACACTGACATTCGTTACTGTTACTGGCCTAACAAACGGCACTTCCTATATTTTTAGAGTAAGTGCGGTTAACGGCGCCGGAACAAGCGCGGTGTCAGCATCATCGGCTGCTGCTGCGCCGGGCGTTCCTTCTGAGCCGTGTTGTGTTGACGATGCCCAAATCGGGCCCGGTTATGTAGCAATTCGTTGGGGTGCGCCAACTTCTAACGGTGGTTCGCCGATCACAAATTATGTCATCGAATATTCAGTTAACGATGGCGTGACGTGGACAACTTGGAGTGGATGGACAGGTGTTGCTGGTTGCGTATGCGCAAATGTTGCAAGAACGGTAAGCCCGCTAGCCGATGGTGTCGCACATCGTTTTCGTGTTCGCGCACAAAATGCGATTGGCCTGAGTCAGCCGTCAGTAGCTTCAGATGCGTCCACTCCGTGGACACCAATTGCTCCTGGAGCACCGACAAGTCTGACGGTCACAGCACGCACTGGTCAAGTAGATCTTGATTGGGAAGAACCAACTTCTGATGGTGGCGCATTTATTACCGACTACACGATTCAATATTCAACTAATTCTGGTACAACTTGGACAACATTCGTTGACGGCGTAAGTACAACGACCTTCGTTTCAATGCGCACACTCAGTGTTGGAGTTAGTCATATTTTTCGAGTTCAAGCAACTAACTCGGCAGGCACAGGTGTGCCGACAAGTCCGACCACACCAATAACGACAGTTGGGTCTCTTTCTAATGATCCGTTTTCTGGCGCCATCGCTATCTCGGGCGCAAATAGTTTCACCTTAAGTTCGACACTCACTTCAACTCGCGAATCTGGCGAACCAACCCACGGCGGTTATGCGCCGAGTGCATCAATTTGGTACAAGTGGGTTGCGAATGAAACTGGCACTTTAGTTTTAACAACTTTGTCGAGCGACTTTGACACGCTTCTTGGCGTTTACACAGGATCTGCAGTCAACGGTTTGACAACTGTTGCGGTTAACGATGACGCAACTGGTGAAACAGGAACATGGAGTCGTGTAACCGTGGCGGTCAGAAGTGGTACGACATATCAAATTGCGATCGATGGCTATAGCGGTAAAAAAGGTTCAACTCGTCTCAATTGGCAATACACCGCGGCGCCTGTTCCGATTGCACCAAGTGCTCCACAAAATGTTCGTGCGAGTGCCGGCAACGCATCGGCAAACCTTTATTGGCTTGCACCCTCTAGCGACGGCAATGCAACAATCACGAGTTACACCGCAACTTCATCGCCTGGGGCTAAGACCTGCATAACCGCGGGCGCTCTGACTTGTGTGGTTAGTGGTTTATCTAACGGTGTTGCATACACGTTTACTGTTACGGCGACTAACTCGGCAGGCACTTCAATTGCATCTGCTGCGTCTAGCGCTGTGACTCCAGTTGCGAACCCTGATGGCGGAGTAACCGCACTGTCATGGGGCTTAGATCGAATTGATCAACGCAACCTGCCGCTCAACAGTATTTACGCGCGAAATTATTCAGGTGCTGGTGTTAATGCATACATAATTGATACCGGTATTTTGGCTAGTCATGGTGAGTTTGGTGGGCGAGTTACGTCTGGCTTTAGCGCAATCTCCGATGGTCGTGGATCCGAAGACTGTAACGGTCACGGAACACACGTGGCCGGCACGGTCGCTGGTTCTAATTATGGTGTCGCACCGAGCGCCTCATTGATTGCAGTTCGAGTTCTTGACTGCAGTGGTTCTGGCTCAACCTCAGGCGTAATTGCCGGCATCGACTGGGTAGTTGAAAATCACCTAAGCGGAGTTGCCGCTGTTGCCAATATGAGTCTTGGTGGTTCTCGTTCGGCTGCACTAGATCTCGCGGTATCTCGCGGCGTTGCCGATGGAGTTGTATTTGTTGTCGCAGCCGGAAATTCAAATGCCGATGCTTGTAATTATTCGCCAGCCGCAGAATCATCGGCAATTACAGTTGGATCAACAACTTCGACAGACGATAGATCGTCATTTTCAAATTATGGATCATGCGTTGATGTATTTGCACCCGGCTCAAACATCACTTCTTCTTGGTACACATCAAATAGTGCAACTAATACAATCTCTGGCACTTCGATGGCTTCGCCACACGTTGCTGGTGTTGCGGCTTTGGCGCTCAGCGCAAATTCGTCGCTTTCGGTTTCGGGTGTCACATCGTGGATAACTTCATCTGCAACTGCTGGTGTTGTTGTTGGGTCAGGTAGCGGCTCACCAAATCTTTTGGCGTATTCATTATTGAGTGCTTCGCCACCAGCAGGTTCAACAACTGGCGCAACGACTACAACGACCACAACTTCGACGACGACAACTACAACAACGATCCCGAGTCGCCCAACAGTTTCTTGGACACTCAATAACGGTGTCGTTGAATTTAATTTCTCCTGCGTTGATTGGCATATGACAAGCGGTGTCTTGGCGACAAACGCCGCGCTGACAAACATTGTTGCTCGTGCTAGCGGTAGTGGCAGCGGGTCTACATGTGGCGGTGGATATGGAATCTCACAACTCGGAGAACTTTACAGCGGTACTACTTACTATGCATCTGCAACCGTTACTGACTCTCGTGGTACAACAACTAGTAATTATTCGTTCACAACTAGTGGCGGGACTACCACGTCAACTATTCCGTCTGCTATTCCGGCTACCACTACGGCACCATCGTCAGGTGGTGGCGGTGGCGGTGGCGGGAGCCGAGCAACTACGACTACGGCTGCAACGACAACTACGACTAGGCCGATCATTCCAATTAATTCTTTGATCCCTGTTAATACTTTTATTTCAGTACCGAATAATCCAACAGCAATACCAACTGGTGGCCCTACACCGGTTACTCCTGCAGGTGCTGCGGCTAATTTACCGAACGGTTTTCCGACAGGGTTCCAAACTTCAAATAGTGATACTGCAAATCGTCCGATACTTGGTCAACCAATGCCACCTCTTTTAGTCAATACTCCGCCAGCGGCCGCAACCGCCAAAGCAGTAGGCAACGATGTGACATTCAAAGTTACGGCTAAAGCCGGTGCAACCGTCAACATCTACCGCAACGGAATCCTTGTCAGCACTGTGCCTGCATCTGCTGCGGCATCGATAAAAGTTTCTGACAACCCTGGTGGCACGAATTCTTTCCAAGTTGTTGTCGTTGATAAAAATGGCGACGTTTCAGCATCACCAAAAAAGACAGTTGCTACTGAGGCCAGATCAACAAACCAGACTGCGAAATCCGGCGCCGGCACGAATTCTGGGGCTGGCGCCAAGACAGCCACGACTAAGACAACTAATTCAAAGACCGCAACTTCAAAAGCAGGCAAGTAATTAAGCCTGAGCGCCTTTAATCGAGTCGGGCTAGCCAAAATCTAATTAATCCAACTAATGTCAAGTCATGACTGAACTTAAGACCCCAGAAGATCTTGCAAAAACTGTTGGCGAATTAAAAAAAGCCGGATGGAAATCGGTTGCCGTTAAAGAAGAAATTCGAAAAAACGCAGTCACGCGAATAACTGCTGGCGAACAATTATTCGAGGGAGTTCTTGGTTTTGAAGAAACAGTTATGCCACAACTTGAGAACGCGTTACTTGCTGGCCACGACATTGTGTTTCTTGGAGAGCGCGGTCAGGCAAAGACACGAATTATTCGGTCGCTAATTTTTCTGCTCGACGAGTGGATGCCAATTGTTTCAGGCAGTGAGATCAACGATGACCCATATGCGCCGGTTTCGCGCCAATCGCGTGAGTTGGTCGCGCAGCACGCCGATGCAACACCTATCTCATGGGTGCATAGAAGCATGCGATACGGCGAGAAGCTTGCAACACCAGATACATCTATCGCCGACTTGATCGGTGAAGTTGACCCAATCAAAGTCGCAGAGGGCCGCTATCTCAGCGATGAGTTGACATTGCATTACGGTTTGGTTCCGCGTTGCAATCGCGGAATTTTCGCGATTAACGAACTGCCAGATCTCTCAGAACGAATTCAAGTCGGGTTGCTAAATGTTCTTGAAGAGCGCGATATTCAAATTCGAGGTTACAAAATTCGCCTACCGCTTGACGTGATGTTGGTCGCATCCGCCAACCCTGATGACTACACAAATCGTGGACGAATTATCACACCGCTTAAAGATCGATTTGGCAGCCAAATTCGCACGCATTATCCACTTGACATTGAAACTGAAATTGCAGTTGTACGACAAGAGTCGCGCCCAGCCAGCATTGGCGCAGTTCAAGTTCGAACGCCAAAGTTCATGGAAGAAATAATTGCCACAATCAGTCATCTTGCTCGAGCCAACAGTCAGGTCAATCAACGCAGCGGTGTGAGTGTCCGGTTAACTACGAGTAATCAAGAACTATTGTGCGCAAATGCAGTTCGCAGAGCCTTGCATGCCGGCGAAACTTCGGTGGCGCCTCGAGTTAGTGATCTAGATGCAATAGCAGCCTCAACTGCGGGAAAAATCGAAATTGACGCTGTTGAAGAT
>JBAXAW010000087.1:0-7506 GCA_037142305.1 Actinomycetota bacterium | reverse complement strand
GCCATGTGTAACTCGAAGCCGAGTTCTCCGACATATGTGACGCGAATCGCCATGACATCACAACCTGAAATTTGAATGTTTTGCATTGTCGCAAAACCAAATGCCTCGTTCGAAACATCAGTTTTCGTAACAAGCGAAAGAATTTCACGAGATCGCGGCCCCATTAACGAGAGCACAGATCTTGTTTCAGTCACATCATTAAGTCGCACATCAACATTCGACGGAAGATTTCTCTTTATCCAGTCAAAGTCATGCGTTGCAAAACCAGTACCAGTCACAATATAAAACGAATCTTCGCCGACGCGAGTGATTGTGAGGTCACATTGAATACCACCACTGGCATCAAGTAACTGCGTATAGATAACTGAACCGATTGGTCTATCAAGATTGTTTGCCGCCATCCACTGCAAAGCCGCCAGTGAGTCGCGACCAGTAACGGTGAATTTAGCAAACGATGTTTGATCAAATAGCACGGCAGTATTACGCGCGGCATCATGCTCACGGCCGACGGCATTAAACCAATTTTGCCGACCATATGTATAAACATCACTTGCGGTTTCGCCGAGATTTTTATCGGCAAACCAATTCGGTCGCTCCCAACCGAGTTTTTCACCGAAACAGGCACCTTGTGCCGCAAGCCTTTCGTAAAGCGGCGACTGCCGACAATTCCGAACGCTCTGATGCTCTTCATGTGGCCATGCCATTGTGTAGTGCTTTGAATAAGCCTCAAGTGTTCGCGACCGAACCCAATTCACATCGCGATGCGGATATCCGAACCTTCGAATATCTACAACCCATAAGTCATAAGGTGCAACACCGCGATGAACCCATTCAGCCAAAGCCATTCCTGCGCCACCACCAGCAGCGATTCCAAATGCGTTAAACCCGGCGCCGACGAAAAAATTCTTCAGTTCAGGTGCTTCACCGAGAATAAAGTTTCCGTCTGGGGTAAAACTCTCGGGGCCATTTGTCAGTTGGTTTACACCGATTTCACGCAAAGCAGGAACTCGACCAATCGCGAGCTCCATTGTTGGTGCAAAATGTTCAAAATCTGAGTCAAGTAATTTGAAATTAAAATCCTTCGGCACCCCATTCACAGCCCATGGAATCGGATTCGGCTCGTACCCGCCCATCACTAGCGCACCGACTTCTTCTTTGTAATAAGTAAGCCGATCTGGGTCTCGCAAAGTCGGCAGTGTCGAGGTCACGCCTTCCATCTGATCAGTCAAAATATATTGATGTTGCACCGATACGAGCGGAACATTAACACCGACTGTCGCGGCAAGTGTTCGCGTCCATTGGCCTGCACAACAAACCACCAGTTCACAATCAATCCGTCCGTTATTCGTGACGACTCCTTTAATCACGCCATCTTGAATATCTATCTTTAAAACTTCGGTGTCTTCACAAATTGTCACTCCGGCTTGACGCGCACCACGAGCCAGCGCCTGTGTAATGTCAGACGGGTTCGCCTGGCCGTCAGTTGGTAAAAATGCGGCACCAACTAAATCTTCAACTTGCATCAGTGGCCAAAGTTCTTGAGCCTCACGCGGTGACAATAAATGCACTTCTAGGCCAAACGATTTTGCCGTTGTTGCTTGTCGTTTTACTTCATTCCACCGCTCGTTGTTGCATGCCAAACGCAGGCCGCCGTTCATCTTCCAGCCAGTAGCAAGACCCGTCTGTGCCTCAAGTGTGCGATACAACTCAACCGAATATCCAAGCAACTGTGTGATGTTGGCACTAGTTCGTAATTGTCCAACTAATCCGGCTGCATGAAAAGTAGAACCAGAAGTGAGTTTGTGCTTTTCAAGCAACACCGTATCTGTCCAGCCCAGACGCGCAAGATTATAAGCCGTCGAGCAACCGACAATACCGCCACCAATAATTACCGCACGTGCTACTGAAGGTTGTTCAACCATATTTACGAGCGCTCGAAATACCTCGTGAGCTCCCAGTCGGTCACAGCATTACCGAAGGCTGCCCATTCAGCGCGAGCCATGTTGCCGATGTGATGATGCACTTCGTCGCCGAAACATTCTTTGGCGATTGCACTATTCTCCCAATATCCGATTGCATCACCAAGCGAATTTGGTATGCGCGTAACATTTGTTGCTTCATATCCATTACCAACAAACGCTGGCTCAAGTTTTAATTCGTGGCGAATTCCGTAGAGGCCACCAGCGATCGTGCCAGCAAATGCAAAATAACTATTTGCGTCTGACCCAGGTATCCGACATTCAACTCGTGAACCAGCGCCGTGACCGACAACTCGGTAGCCGAGTGTGCGATTGTCGCCACCCCAAGCAATCGCCGTCGGCGCCCAAGACCCAGGTTGAAACCGGCGGTAACTATTTACAGTAGGCGCCCACAACAAACTAAAGTCGCGCGCTGTTGCCAGCAAGCCAGCAAGATATTGTTCAAACACTTTTGGCATGTGATGGCTATCTTTTGGCGAAGGCGCAAACGCCGCAGAGTTATCTGTCAAGTTCCACAGACTTGAGTGCACATGGCATGAAGAACCTGTCTCGTTCATATTGTATTTGGCCATAAACGAAACAGAACGTCCGTGCGATGCTGCGATTTCTTTTGCAGCGCTTTTATAAATCAAATTGCGATCAGCCATCTCAACAGCTTCGGTGTATCTCAAATTTACTTCGTGTTGTCCGCGACCGGCTTCGCCTTTTGAACATTCAATTGGTATCCCAGCTGCATCAAGGTTTCTGCGAATATCACCGATCACGTATTCGTCCATTGTGGTTTGAACTATTTGGTAGTCCTCCATCCACGGCGAATGCGGACTTAGCCCGAGATAATTTTTAGCGTGTGCTTCACGATATGAGTCGTGAAATAAATAAAATTCAATTTCGCTTCCGAGACGAGGTTCAAACCCGAGAGCATGTGCCGCATCAACTTGGTCGCGCAAGACTTGTCGCGGTGAAACACTTATCGATTCTTTCGTGCCGGGCTCACTCAAATCACAAAGGACAAGAGCAGTTTTTGGAATCCACGGCAACACACGAACGGTATTCCAGTCGGGCATCGCAACCATATCGCCGTAGCCCTGGTCATAACTTGCGAATCGATAACCCGGCACAGGGTCATCATCCATGTCTGTAGCGATCAGATAGTTGCAGTTTTCAGTTCCGTGGTCGGCCACATCTTCAAGGAAGAACCAGCCGGTAATTCGTTTACCGACCAGCCTTCCTTGAAGATCTGGAAACCCAACTATGACCGTGTCAATTTCGCCTGTTTCAATGAGCGAAGTTAACTCTTGGCGCGTCAATGTTCTACCCGCCACGTTTTTAACTACTTAAGTTCGAGTTCGCGCTCGATCGCCATGAGTTCCGCTTTGGTACCTTGAACTTTTGGTCCAGTGAACCATTTCTTGGCTGAAAGACTCCAATACAACCACACGCAGACTCCAAAGATCACGATCAATGGGCCAGTGAAATTCATGTTGTTTTGGTGGAATACCGTATAAGCGGCATCTCCTTCACCGAATTCAGTGCTACCAAACACCGGCCAAAATGGCCAGAACAATGGTGCGAAGAACAGCACGGTGATGAATGCCACCCACGCCAACGAAGTCCACCCGACTAATTTAGAGCGACCCTTCAAGTGCCATGGTCCTTCAACAAAATCTGGATTCGTTAGTCGCAAATAAATTGGAATTGCGTAGGCGATGTAAAGACCAACAACACAAATACCGGTAAGTGCGAAAAACGCTGTTGAGTATCCACCCTTTTGGTAGAGCGACAACATTCCAACAATCGCCGAAAGAACTACACCAAGCCAAACAGCATTTGTCGGTGTTCGTGTCTTCCTGTTGATTTTGTGCCATGTCTTTGAACCAGGAAGTGCGTTATCGCGACTGAAAGCATAAATCATTCGACTGTTTGCCGTTACTGAAGCCATACCGCAGAAGAACTGAGCGACGATACAAATCAACACCAATAACTTGGCTGTCAAATCGCCCACTGCCATGCTGATGAGTCGGTTCGCAGCGTTGACGAGAAAGAAGTCACCTTCGCTACCGAATGCAATTGCTGCATAAGCATCTGGATCTTTAGGAATCGCCTGAGTCATTGCCAAGTTCAAAAAGAAACCAGCAATTGCTGAAACATAAATTGCTCTAACGATTGCTTTTGGTGCTTCTGTTCTGGCGCCAACTGTTTCTTCACTGACGTGTGCTGATGCATCAAAACCAGTGATCGTGTATTGCGCAAGTAGAAGTCCGAGACCAAACAAGTAGATCAGAATGAATGTTCCGCCTGTCCAACCAGTTAGACCTTCTGGCGCTTGATTGAACACTGTTCCTAAACCACTTCGATCATCAGGAACGATGAACAGTACAGCAACAATAATTACAACTCCGATGACGTGCCACCACACGCTGATGTCACCAAGAATTTTGATGACTCCAACACCGAATGTGTTGATCAGACCGTGCGCAACAAGTACAACCAAGAAGATTATGTAAATGTTTGTCGTTGTCAAATTGAATGTGTCATTGAACATGCGGATGAAATAGCCGATGAAGATTGCAAGCGCATAGTCAACACTGGCGATTACACCAATTTGGCCCATCAAGTTGAACCAACCTGTAAACCACGCCCACTTCGCATTGTTGCGACGAGCGAGTTTTGCAGACCAGTAGTAAAGACCACCAGCCGTTGGATAGGCCGAACAAATTTCGCCCATTGACATGCCGACAAGCAAAGCGAAAAATCCAACGACGATCCAACCGAGTGTGATTACGATTGGGCCACCAGTGACCATGCCGAGCCAAAACGAAGTCATTCCACCCGCGAGGATAGAAATGATCGAGAAACTTATTGCGAAATTGCTAAACCAACCAAGACCTCGATGCAGTTCTTGGGCGTACCCAAGACTGTGTAGATCTTCGCGGTCGCTTTCGGCAACCGATTTTTGTTGTGACATTATCCCCCCTAGAAGTAATGATTGTGACGAGCGTCATAACTCGTAGCCAAGAATCTAGCCTGAACGAAGTCGCCGAAATAAATCGTTAAAAACGCTATATATATGTATAAGCCGTTACTCAGGCGTGACGCAACACGACGTCACTCAGGCGTGACGTATGCAGCGGTGATTCCGCCGTCGATTATCAGCGATTGGCCGGTCATCCACGAAGATTCATCAGAGGATAAAAATAATGCCCCGTTCGCAATTTCTTCGGGCTCACCGAATCGTCCCATTGGAATGTGCACGAGTCGCCGTTGACGCTTTGCTTCATTATCCAAAAACGCTGCCAATAACGGTGTCATTACGGGGCCAGGGCAAAGAGCGTTGGCGCGAATGCCTTTGCGCGCGTAAATCACTGCAATCTCACGAGTCATCGCCAACACTGCACCTTTCGATGCGGTGTAAGCAATCTGCGGAGTCGCCGCACCCATGTGAGCGACGAACGATGCAACATTGACGATCGTGCCTTTGCCCTGTTTGAGCATCACAGGGATCGCAAATTTGCAACCCAATAAAACACCTTTGACATTAATATCCATCGTTCGCTCGTACGTTTCGATTGACGTTGTCACTGGGTCGTCATCATCACCGAGCATCACACCGGCGTTGTTGTAAAGCACATCAACACTGCCAAAAGTTTTAGTTGCAAAACTAATGACGTCACTCCACGAATCTTCGCTCGTCACATCGGCTTTGATATATGCGGCCTTACCACCGAACGACTTAATTTCTTCGACAGTGCTTGCCCCATCAGTAACATCTGAAATGACGATGCTTGCGCCCTCGCCCGCAAATTTAATTGCCGCTACACGACCTAATCCGCTTGCTGAACCTGAAATAATCGTAACTTTGCCTGCTAACCGAGTGCCAATATTTGTTGTCATAACTTATAGATCATAGTGTTATCGCATGTCTCTTGATAAAACTGTTCAGCAAATAATCTCACCAATTGACGGCTCGATCGTTGCTCAACGCGAAGTTGCAACAGATTCTCAAATCGAACAAATTTTGGCCCGCAGTCAAGCAGCGCGCCGCAACTGGTCTGCAACGGCAGTCGCTCAACGTGCAGAAATAATTGAGCGAATGGTGCAATATTTCGAAGCCAACGTAACCGAAATTGCCACCGAACTAACTTGGCAAATGGGTCGACCAGTTCGCTACACCCCGAACGAAATTTTGCGCGGGTTTCAAGAACGATCGCGACATCTAGCATCAATCGCCGCAACGAGTCTGAGCGAAATTTCCGTGCCACAAACTGCTGGGTTTCGAAAATTTATCAGGCGTGAACCTGTTGGCACTGTGCTGGTTATTGCCCCCTGGAACTATCCGTACTTGACTGCAATCAATTCGATAGTTCCGGCGCTACTTGCAGGCAACACCGTAATTTTGAAACATGCTTCGCAAACTTTGCTCTGTGCCGAACGTCTTTTCGTAGCATTCGCGGCAGCAGGGCTACCAACAGATGTTTTTCAATTTGTTCATGCGACACACAGTGCAGTTGCAAAAATGATCAGCGACTCGCGAATCAACTTTGTTGTGTTCACCGGTTCAGTTAATGGCGGTCGTCAAATTGAGCGTGCTGCGGCTGGCCGATTTATTGGTGTCGGCACCGAACTTGGTGGCAAAGACCCGTCATATGTTCGCACCGATGCTGAATTGGCATATTCAATTGCAGAAAATGTTGACGGAGTATTTTTTAATAGCGGTCAATCGTGTTGTGCAATTGAACGAATTTACGTGCACAACGATGTTTACGACGAGTTCGTTGATGGCTTCGTTACCGCGACGCAGTCTTATGTATTAGGTAATCCACTCGATCCAGACACGACGATTGGACCAATGTTTAATTCTGCGGCGGCAAGTTTTGTTCGCAAACAAATTGCCGAGGCTAAAGCACAAGGCGCAAAAGCGTTAGTTAGCGAAGACTATTTTGCTAACTCTCGCGACGGCACACCATTTCTTGGGCCAACTGTGCTTGTCGATGTCAATCACTCGATGAGCGTGATGCGCGATGAATCGTTTGGCCCGGTTGTTGGCATCATGCGCGTTGGTTCAGACAATGAGGCGATTTCGCTGATGAACGATTCGCCATATGGATTAACCGCTTCGGTGTGGACGCGTGACGAATCTGCTGCTGTGCGAATCGGCGAGCAGATCGAAACGGGCACTATATATATGAATCGATGCGACTATGTCGACCCAATGCTTATTTGGACAGGCGTCAAAGACACCGGCCGTGGTATCGCTTTATCGCACCTAGGTTTTGACCCATATACGCAACTCAAGTCGTACCATCTCAAGCAGCTCTAAATATTTATTTGGTCAACCTCAAAGCGAATGATGCGAATCGCGATGATATTAATTAATCACTGGCAAAGCAAAAACTAAGAGCAGCAGGTTCCGTCAGAGCTAACAGGGATAGTCGCACGAAAAGTCTGAGCATCGGCGAGAACCGTGTAGTACTCCCATGGTGCGCCGTCAGGGCTGTTAACCCAGACCTTGTTTTGCACTGCGTAACAG
>JBAXAW010000086.1:0-7519 GCA_037142305.1 Actinomycetota bacterium | reverse complement strand
ACGTCGTAACAGACAACACTTTGACCAGGGGCGATTCGGCGCTGTGCGACTTCAAATTCTAAAACAAGCGGACTAAGACTTTGCACGAGTGCTGGCAGTGCCGCCCCATGAGCGCTGCACTGAACAAGTACCATGCTGCCAAGCGCCGGTGCTTCGTCCGCCCACATCACATTTCTGACTGCAAGACCCGAGCGAAGTAACTGATCTTCGCTGCCAATCACAACGCGGGCGTTTGGTGTGTCGACATCAATTACAAACTGTTTTGGCCCTCCGCCAGGCAAACCCAAACCTTTGCGTTGACCAATAGTCACAAGTTCTAGCGCGTCGACTACGCCTGCTTGTACTCCATCTGAAGTAACAACTGTTGCCTTGCGAAATTCAATTCGATGACCTAAAAATGTTTCGCGTCCACCAGTTCTTGAGATGAAACAAACATCTTGACTGTCTGGTTTTGTTGCAGTGCGCAGGCCAAGCTCAACCGCTCTGTCACGAACTTGTGCCTTGGTTAAGTGCCCAACTGGAAACATAGTAAACGCCAGTTCGGTTTGGTCAAGCATGTAGACGACATAGCTTTGATCCTTTAATTCGTCATGCCCACGAGTCAAGCGATAAACGCTGTCTTTGTCGCGAGTTATCTGCGCGTGGTGACCCGTTGCCACGGCATCAAAGCCAAGAATTCGCGCTCGCTCGCTAAGCCGATCAAACTTTAAGTGTCTGTTGCACTCAATACATGGGTTTGGTGTGATGCCGTCAACATGTGCCTGCACATATGGCGCAACAACATGTTTGTTGAAGTCTTCGGAGAAATTAAATACCAAGTGATCAATGCCGAGTTGCTGAGCAACCCGACGGGCATCATCAACATCTGACACCGAACAACAGCCGGTGTCACTCTCGCCGCCCCAAAGGCGCATCGTGACACCAACTACTTGATGACCTTGATCTATAAGTTCTGCTGCAGCCACCGACGAGTCGACTCCACCAGACATTGCAACTAGAACTTTCATTTGCTTACCGATACTCTGGCCATTGTTTTGTTTCGTCGCAACCGATTAACGGCTGCAATTAGCGCAGATGAAGCACGATCAATGTCTTGCTCAGATGTTGTGTGGCCAAGACTCATACGCAATGAGCCCGATATGTACCGCGGATCAACACCCATCGCCAACAAAACATGAGAGGGTTCCATTGCTCCACTGGCACAGGCGCTCGCTGCCGACGCACAGATCATTGCCTCATCCAACAGAAATAAAATTGACTCACTTTCGCAACCAGAAATACACAAATGTGCAATACCCGGAACTCGACTGTCGCGGGCGACGGTCTCAATTACATCGTCAAGTTCGCTAATTACCGCATCTACGAGTGCATCACGCAATTTTGTGACTCGCGAAATTTCTGCGTCGCGAGTTGAATCTGTTTCGCGCAACGCGGCCGCAGTAGCCATGATGCCACCAACATTGTGTGTTCCGCTTCGACGATCACGTTCTTGTCCACCGCCAACAATCAGTGGATCAATTTCAAGGCCGATTCGCTGCATTGTGACTCCCATGCCTTTTGGACCACCAAATTTATGCGCAGACACAGTCAACACGTCAACCAGTTTTGAAATCTCACGCAAATCTTGCCAACATGTCGCCTGCACTGCATCGGTGTGCAATATCGCACCTGGCGCATTGGCTCGAACAACTTTTGCAACTTGTCGTAGCGGTGAGATGCTCCCGACTTCATTGTTGACTGCCATCACTGAAACAACATTTACGCGGCCAGCGATCTGCGGATCTTGCAACACTCTCTCAAGTTCGGCGATATTAATCGCACCCGTTGAGTCAACTGCGACAACTTGGCCATTTAGATTTTCAACACAATGCAGTACGGCATGATGCTCGGCCGCTGAACACACGGCGACACCCCCTCGGCGCCGAGCTGCTCCGAAAATAGTTGCGTTGTCGCCTTCAGTTCCTCCGCTTGTAAAAATTATTTCGCCTGCTTTGCAGCCAATTACTTCAGCGACGTCATCACGAGCTTCGTCAATCGCCTTGCGGGCAATCCTTGCAAAACGATGTGAACCAGAAGGATTTGCGTACATGCCACTCATGTATGGCGCCATTGCCGCGACTGCCTGCGCGCGCATCGGGGTGCTCGCAGCATGATCTAGGTACACAAAATCGAGACTCATTGGAAATTCAATTTTTTATCGGTAGTTAAATTAGCGGTAGCAAGAATTTCACTTATCAATTTTCCAGAATTACCGGAGCCGTAAAGAGAGCTTGAAGAATACCTACCATGCTTGACTTGTTTAAGTATCGACGACTCAACCTCTGCTTGCTCATATCCTGAGTGAACTACATTTTCTGCGCACTCTCTGCCGAGTTGCCTTGTGCCAATATTGACAACTGGTACACCAAGAAAACTTGATTCACGAATTCCGACACTTGAGTTTCCGATAAGTACAGAACAATTATTAATCAGCACCAAGAAATCTTCGGGCGACATATTTTTAAAGAAGTGAATATTGCTTGACTCAGATATTTCTCTAAAACGACGAATCTCTTTTGAAGTCGCGTCCGCACCTGCATCAACATTTGGCCAAAACCACATAGTCGGTATGCTAAGTCGGCTAACTACTTTTAAAATATTTTCTACGTGGGTGCGAGCAAGACTGGTCTCAGACGTCACCGGGTGTTGCATGACCACTAAATATTTTCTGGTTAACTCAATTTCTTTGCCAACTCCGCCATATTTGTTGAAAGGAGAAAAGTCAATTGGCCTGCGATCAATTACGCTTTTCGCAATGTCAATGGATGGGCACTCTGAAAGAAAAACACTTTGCGGGTTCTCGCCCATTGCAATGACATTACTTTTTGAAGCAGCCGTGCAAACAAGATGGAGATCTGCGAGCTTCGTAATCGCATGTCGCACTTTTTCATCAATGTTCCCAGTGATTTCACCACCTTGAATATGTGCAAGCGGAATACGCATATAACTCGCAGCGATCGCTGTGGTGATCGTTTCGTATCTATCAGCAATCGTCACGACCACATCTGGATTAAGTCTTTGCAGCACTGAACCAATCTCAATTAGCCCAAGTCCAGTTGTTTGAACCATCTGCAACGAAGTATCACCTTCGACAAGACTTGAAACTTCGGCGCTAATCGTGAAACCTTCGGCTCTGATTACATCTGAGACCCGACCAGCTCGCTCTACTAATGCCGACGCAGTCGTCACTATTTGTAATTCAACATCATTCCGATTAGCCAAATGCGCCAGAACAGTCTTGACTCGGCTGTAGCTAGCGCGAGCAGTAATTACCACGCATACTTTTCTCACTTAGTAGCCTCACTGGTATTTTCTTCTGTAATAAGGTCGTCTCTTAAAACTGGTCTTCCAACTCTACGGTTAATTACTGACCCGATGTCTTTCCACGACAGTCCTCCACCTGGCTTTTTATACACCAAATCACCTATTTGAATGAGATGTCCAACTTCTAAGTCGCTGTTTGCAACAACACTGCGACCAAATATCCTCCTCATCTCTTCTGCTGAAGCAGATAGACGCGTTTTATCCGCAGGGTTTTTATTCGCTACGTCAATAAATTTGACTCCATCAACAAGCATCTTCAACTCTTCAGGAGTAACAGATGAAGGAGAGTCAACCCCTTTTGAGTCTCGAGAGGACGTAATGTGTACTTCAATAACTGATGCTCCGAGAGTTTTGGCCGCAAGACTCGGGAATATTGTTCCGGAATGATCAGAGATTCCAACGCGACATCCCCACTTTTTTTTGAACTCTGTGATCAAGTTCAAGCCAGTTAATTCTGGCGGACATGGATATTCGGAAGTGCATTGCAAAACGGTTAAATCAATATCTGATCCAAGAATTAAATTAACAACTTCGTCAATCTCGTCTAATGTACTTAAACCTGTTGAAAGTATTATTGGCTTCTTTGTCTTAATCATCGCTTGCACCAACGGGGTATTAGAAACTTCGCCACTTGCCAGTTTCCAGACCTCAACTCCAAGACGGTCAAGTAAATTTATCGCTTCTATTGAGAAGGGTGAGCTCATAAATGCGAGTCCACGGTCAATGCAGTGGTCTCTTAGTTCAATCCATTCAGTTTCTTTAAACTCCATCCGTTGCCAATAATCAAAACGCGTTTTATCTGCAGTCGCCATTTTCACTCGCCATGGTTCACGAAGAGTGCTCTCAGCATGTGCGATGTGCGTCTGAAACTTGACTGCATTAGCACCAGTGTTCGCAACCAGGTCAATATATTCGTGCGCCGTATGAAGACTTCCATCGTGGGCCTGTGCAACTTCAGCAATAATTATCGTTTCTGATCTAGACAGAGATTCAACTAATGACATCACAACTCCCGAAACTCAAATTTGCGAACGAAGTTAAAGCCGAGCTACAAGTACTCAACATTTTGTCCCCTAACGCAATGACGGATGTCAAAAATATAAGATGCTGATCTCACAACTTCTTCATAATCAACTCCGTCATGATCTGTCAAAATCAGCACAGCGTCAGATTTTTTCAGATCAGAAGCTTCTAATCGGTTCGCTAATGTAAATCCTGATTGGTTCACGACTTTCACGAATGGATCATATGCAATTACATCAGCACCATGATCAACTAAATTCTCGATTACATCTAATGCGGGAGACTCTCTGACATCGCTCGAGTTTTTCTTGTAACTTAAACCGAGAACTAGTACTTTTGAGTTTTTTATATCTTTGCCACGATCGTTAAGAGCACGCACAAGACGTTGCACAACATAACTTGGCATTCTCTTGTTGACCGTTGTAGCGAGCTTAATGAAATCAGAATTTTGACCTGAATTTTGTGCAAACTTCCAAGTTAAATATTCTGGGTCAATTGGTAAACAATGTCCGCCTACGCCAGGCCCAGGATAGAAAGGGGAAAATCCGAATGGCTTTGTCGCCGCAATTCTGATTACTTCCCAAATATCAATTTTCAATGCATGTGCGTGAACTGCGAGTTCATTCACAAGTGCAATATTTACCTGCCGATAAGTATTCTCTAAAAGTTTCGCAAACTCAGCCTCGCGAATTCCTGCGGAGACGACGACATCATCGACGATCTTCCCATAGAAATCTTTAACTTTTTTTACCGATTTTTCATCCACACCCGAAATCAACTTTGGTGTAGTTTTTAACGTCCACGATTTGTTACCCGGGTCAATTCTCTCTGGCGAAAACCCGAGCGAGAAGTCATGGCCACAAGTCAGACCAGACCCTTTTTCTAATATTGGCCTAAGTATCTCTTCAGTTGTCCCTGGATATGAAGTTGACTCAAGAACTACCAGTGATCCAGAGCGAAGATGCTTAGCAATAGTTGAGCCGGCTAGTTCTATAAATGAAGTATCAGGGCGATAATCTCTTAATGGCGTCGGCACGGTAATTACTGCAATTTCAAATTCCTTTAGATCGTCTTGTACGGATGTCGGAAGATAACTATTTGAAGATAATGCGCTCGCAACTTGTTCATTAGTTACGTCGTCTATCGGCGAAGATGAGGACTTCAAAGCCTGTATTTTGCTGTCATCGGTGTCGTATCCAATAACTTTGTAGCCAACCTCTACACATCGCATAGCCAATGGAAGCCCTACATATCCTTGGCCAATAATCACGACCTTTTGCAGATTGAGATCGCTATTTTTACTTAGTGCCACAGCAATACAGGCTAACTACACTCACAGGTCTATGAGCCACATCACTGTCAAGATCGAAATCAATTCCAGCCCTCAACGAGTCTGGCAAATCGTTGAGCCTATTGAACGCCATGTTGATTGGATGCATGATGCCGTGGCAATCAGTTTTGTGTCCGAGCAAACTCGCGGCGTCGGCACGGCATTTTTATGCGATACAAAAGTTGGGCCAATAAAGCTGACCGACAAAATGGAAATCACACAATGGGTGCCCGGCTCGGCAATGGGTGTAAAACATGTTGGCATTGTCACCGGTACTGGCGTGTTCACGCTTGAACCACTGGCCAACGGCGCACGAACACTCTTCAAATGGGAGGAAGAATTGATCTTCCCGTGGTATCTCGGCGCTCAACTCGGCGCATTTATTGGTGGCAAAATTGTGTTGAAACAAATCTGGAAGCGCAATTTGCGCGGCTTAGCAAAACTCTGCGAGCAATAACTAGATAATTTACTGAGATTAAATTAGATCGCGCGCACGAGTGCCGTTGCGCCAGCCGCAAGCACGACTACAACGATAAGTGGCGCGCGGCGCCAGGCTGCGATTACCGCCACAGTAAACCCTGCAACTCGTGCATCAATCACGAGACTTTGGCCAATTGAAAAAGTATCTTTGGCGACTAGAGCCGCAAGCAACGCAGCAGGTATCAAGCCAAGACATCGGTCAAAAACTTTTGGCAGCTGTCGCGAACCCAAAACGATTAATCCAAATACTTTAAATAAATATGCAGTAGCCGCTAGCGCGATGATCATCAACCACAAATGTGCTGGTGCCTGATTGATCATTTGCGCAAACCAACCAACACGGCACATGCCGCAATCAAAATTGGAATACCAATTGGCAAAAATGAAATCGAAATCAAGCACAACACACCGCCGAGTGTGGCTGCTTGGCGACCAAGTTTTGACCGAAGATGTGGCAGCAACATCACGATGAACGCAGCAGGAAACGCAATATCTAAGCCGAACTTCTGTGGGTCAATTGAACTTCCCGCCAATGCGCCAATCAATGTGCCGAGATTCCAAAAACTAAACAGACCTATCCCAGTTGTCCAGAAGGCAATTTTTCTTAGCCGTGGTGATTCTTGAGCAAGTGCCAGTGCAGTCGTTTCATCAATCACGAAATGTGCAGCGAATATTCGGCGAGGCAAACTACCTGCCATTGATTTCGCCGACGACGAAAGCGCAAGACCATAAACAAAGTTGCGCGCTGCCAAAAGTGCAGCGCCACCAAAAGCTGCTGCAAGAGAGCCACCTGCACCGACAACACTCATCGCCGAGAATTGTGACGCACCGGTGAATACAAAAAGCGACAATGCACAGGTCTGCCACACACTTGCACCTGCACTAACTGACGCGACGCCAAACGACAATGCAAAAACACCAACCGCACCTCCGAGTGTCAAACTTGCAACGACTACTCGCCTTACCGCGTGCTCAGCTAATGGAGTAAAAAAACACTTCACGCAGAAATAATCTCACTAAAGAATTCCGTGCAACATTTCATCTGCACTAGACCACGGGTCGCGCGAATGCGACAACATTTCATTTTGAATTTCTTCCCAACGATCACCGGTGCAAATTTCTCGCGCACGGTACTCAAGGCGTCGCACAATAATTTCTCGCAGTTCATTGCGCAGTCGTTGGTCACGGCGCTTGGCGAGCGAACCGTCAGTCGTTGCATGTTGACGATGCTCATCAATTGCACGCCATAGATCACCTGCGCCATCACTGGTTGTGCCAACCGTCGTAACGATTGTTGGTCGCCATGCATCACTCGAAAAATCA
>JBAXAW010000085.1:0-7519 GCA_037142305.1 Actinomycetota bacterium | reverse complement strand
GTATGTTGGCTTCACACCAACAACGCCACACAACGCAGCCGGCTGACGAATGCTGCCACCAGTGTCGCTGCCGAGAGATGCTGCTGCGAAACCTGCAGCAACTGCAGCAGCGCTTCCACCGCTTGATCCGCCGGGCACACGAGAAACATCATGTGGATTTTTAGTTGGGCCAAACGCCGAGTTCTCGGTGCTCGAACCCATTGCGAATTCATCGAGGTTTGTTTTGCCGACGATAACGGCGCCAGCGTTGCGCAATTTCGTAACAACAGTTGCGTCATACGGCGGCTTCCAACCTTGCAAGATTTTTGAAGAGCAAGTTGTCTCAACACCTCGCGTGCACATGTTGTCTTTCAATGCAATGGGCACACCAGCAAGCGCACCAACTTTTTTGCCAGCCTTGATATCGTCGTCTATTTTTTCGGCATCATGTCGCGCTTGGTCTGCGGTGACCAAATTGAAAGCATGAATCTCAGATTCTCTAGCACTGATTCGCTTCAAATATTCTTCGACTACTTCACTTGCACTTAATGTGCCACCGCTGACACCAGATGCAATTTCAACAAGCTTTTGCATTTGTTAAACGTCAAATCCAATAGTTGGTGGCACTCTAAAGCGTCCACTCTCGGCAGTGGGTGCTTGACCAAGAACTTCATCGCGATCTAGCGATGGCGCAATGACATCTTCGCGCAACACATTTTTAAGTGGATATGGCTGCGTCATCGGCTCAACATCCGCAAGATCTAAAGCGTCAATGTCGCGAAAGTGTTCGAGCATTCCAGCAAGTTGCGCCGTCATTTTTTCTGCCTCGTCTGTAGTCAGGCTCAGCCGAGCAAGTCGCGAGACTTTAATTACTGTTTCTTGAGAAATCTTTTCGGCCACGGCTTTAATTCTACGAGCCGATCGATAATTAGATACACGACGGCAAGCGTAAAAACCACGATTGATGTCCATTGATTTAATCTCATACCGCCAAAATGTTTTGCTGTATCAACTCTCAATGACTCTACGAAAAACCTTAAAAACGTATAACCGGCTACATACATCGCAAAAAGCCGTCCGTCTCGCGGGCGCCATTTTTGATCAATCTTGATTAAGGCAACACATATAAATAGACAACCGAGTGACTCGTATAAAAATGTCGGATGAAAAGTCGTTCCGGCCGCAAAGCCTGCAGACTTCGCTTTGGCAGCAGAAATTTCTAAAGCCCACGGCAAAGTTGTTGGTTTTCCGAAAAGTTCTTGATTAAACCAATTTCCCCATCGACCAATTGATTGAGCAAGGGCGAGACCAGGTGCGACACAAGTTAAGCCAACGGCTATTCCAAGTTTGCGTTGACGCGCGACAAAGATTCCGGAAATAACACCAACTAAAATTCCGCCCCAGATACCAAGGCCACCTTGCCAAATTTTCACAACATCAAACCAATGCCCACGAAACCTTTCTATGTCAGTGAGCACGTGATATGCGCGAGCACCAACAATGCCAATTGGTACTGCTGTCATCGCAATTGAACCTGCATCATCCGGGTGCCCTACGCCACGCTCTAGCAAACGTTTTTTAAATAACCAAACTGCAGCGACAACACCAAGTGCAATCATTAGTCCATAAGCGTTGAATCGCAGCGAAAAAATTTCTATAGAGCCAGCAGATGGACTCGGCAAAGATGTAAGCACCGCCGTCATAATAGATTTCTTTTGCTAACTCGTGCGAATTGATTCAACTGATGTACGGATCGTTATTGCTACCAGGTTCACTCCACCATTCACTTGGATAACTGGTCTCCTGCCAATCTGCAAATGGATAAATGCAATTCACAGGGCACGCAGGCAAACATTTGTCACAACCGCTGCACAATTCTGGAATAATCACGACATCGGTTCCAAAATTGAAAATCGCACCAAATTGTGGTGGGCACGCTCGAAGACACGCGTCACAATTTATGCATTCAGGCATCTCAATTCGTACTGGCGGATTCTGCCATTTTTCATTGCGTTGGTGTTGAGCAATTCGCTCTTCACGCGTTGCGCTCATAGAAATAGAGTTTAAACAGCAGTTGCTGTAACTGGCTTATTGCTGGTCTACTTAATATGTGACAACTGCAAAGCGTCAGGTTGAAATGGCTGCTATCACTTCGCTCGCACCCGTAGCGGCACTGTTTCCGACCTGGCTTGTCGCAATCGGAATCCTGTGGATTCCATTTTGGCGTTTTACTGATGTTTCATATTCGCTGTTTGCGTTCGCAGCAATCGCAATGGGAATAGTTTTATTTTCTAAATCTGTACAGAAAATATTTCTTGCGCGCCTGTTAGGTGCACGACAGCCGAACAATGCAGAAGCGGCAACTTTGTATCAAGCCTGGCGACGAGTGGCCAAAGCGAATCACATTTCACTTGACAGTTTTGTTTTGAAAGTAGTGGACACTGGAGAGATCAATGCTTTCGCCTCTGGTGGACACTTGCTGGTCGTCTCATCGTTCGCCGTTAACCAACTTGACAATAATGAACTGACCGGTGTTCTCGCTCATGAACTAAGCCATCATCTTGGATCGCACACTGTTGCACTAACGATCGCGCAGTGGCTGAGCATGCCGATTTTACTGTTAGCGAAAATTGGGTTCTTCTTGCAGTTTATTGCTGAAGCAATTACAAATACTTTTGGTTCGCGGTTAAGAATTACTCGACTCATTGGTTTGCTTACCGCAGCGGCGCTAACTGTTGTCTCTTCTCTATTCGTGGCAGGACTTGTCGTTGCACAATCACTAAGTAACGCAGTCGGGCACGGATCAGAGTTTCAGGCGGACAGGCGAGTTGTTCAAATGGGTTTTGGGCGTGAGCTATTGACCGCATTAAAGCGCGTCGAAACTGACTCATACTTTTTTGATGAAGTATCAAAAAGCTCATTAATTGTTTCATCGCACCCGCCAGCCGAAGTACGCATCAAGCGACTTGAGTCTTTGATGCGAATTGAAGATCCGTTTAGATGACAAGTTCAAAACTCTTTGAAAATAGATTAAGTCGATTAGTTCTTGCTCTCGTAGCGGGGCTAGCAGTTGGATTCTCACTTCCACCATGGGGATGGTGGTCGCTATCTATTTTAGGTTGCACACTATTTTTTCAGATAGCAAAAGCCGCCCGGAACTCTTCCGAACAATTTCTCATCGGTTTTGCATTTGGATTTGCTTGGTTGGCGCTTGGCATGAGCTGGATGTGGTTCTTAACAGCACCGGGTTACTTTGTTGCAGCGCTTCTATTCGCAAGTTTTCATGGCTTGGCCGAAGTCATCGGCTCGCGTTTCAACTCACCAATGTTTGCCAGACCAATCGCTCACACATTGGCAGAAGTCTTGAGATTTTCATTTCCGTTTGGAGGTGTTCCGCTAGCTACGTTGCCGATTGCAATTTCGCCGACTCGACTTGCTGATATCAGCGCCATCGGCGGGCCGATCCTTGTGACATGGTTCGTGTTGCAAACTGCGGCTTGCATCGTCGGCTATTTCAATCGACGCCAAAGTCGCCAACCAGTTGCGATTATTTTATTACTTTTGATTACTTTGCAGATTTTTGGGCAAAGTTTTAATTCAGTTAATACAACAAGTCAAACTTTGCGCATCGCAGCCGTGCAAGGTGGCGGACCACAAGGTGTGCTCGCGATTAACGCAAGCGCACGTGATGCATTTGATCGACACTTAAAAGTCACCAAAACTTTGCAAACACAAGACAACCTAGATGTTGTCTTGTGGCCGGAAAATGCGATCGATGTTGCCGAATTTGCGAGTAGCCGTGAATATTTAGAAATTGCGAACGAGGCAAAGAGGCTTGATGCTCAATTCGTAGTTGGAGTCACCGAAGACGCAGGAACGAATCGTTTCACCAATGCCCAAATCGTCGTGCAACCAAATGGTGACATCACATCAAGGTACGACAAAGTTCGCCGAGTGCCGTTTGGTGAGTACGTGCCACGTGGTTTACGAAGTTTTCTCAAATCTATTGGCGCACCAGTAAATCAAATACCTAGCGATGCCGTTGCTGGTCAAGAACCAGCGATGCTTACTCTGAAGCAGACAGATGTTGCTGTAGTTATTTCTTGGGAAGCTTTTTTTGCTGGGCGTGCAAATAGTGGTGTCGAATCTGGTGGAACAATTCTTTTTAATCCAACTAATGGGTCGAGTTATACTGGCACGATTTTGCAGTCGCAACAATTGGCAACTAACTCTCTTCGGGCGCGCGAAACTGGACGTTGGACAGTTCAAGCTGCAACTACTGGTTTTAGCGCAGTGATCACTCCACAGGGAGAAATCACCCAAAGACTTGGCATCGGAGAAGCAAAAGTGATCGTTGCGGATATTCCACTAAATACTGGTCGAACTATTTATTCATATCTTGGTGATCGTGTATTTATACTTTTGCTCATGACTAGTTTAATTTTTTGTTGGCCTAGGCGACGCACCAGAAATCAAAATGACCTCTGACGATCTCGTTATTGCCAGCGACAACGTGCGCTGCATAGTTAGCCCAAATGCAGGTGGTCGGTTGTCGTCAATTATCGCCTTCGGCCGAGAATTGTTGATAACCAAAAACGACGAAACAAATCTGCAAAAGTGGGGTTGCTACCCGATGGCTCCCTGGGCGGGTCGTGTTCGCAATGGCATTTTCGTGCATCAATCAAAACAATATCAACTCGAAATCAATATGCATCCTCATGCAATTCATGGAACTGTTTTAGATCGCCCATGGAAACTAATCAACTCAGATTCTTCAAGTGTCGCAATGAAAATAGATCTCGGTGCTAACTGGGGTTTTTCTGGTGAAGCGACTCAAACTATTTCGGTGATTGACGATGTGATCGAGTTTCATTTGATGGTTGAGACTGATGATGCATCGATGCCAGCACAAGTTGGATGGCACCCATGGTTTGCTAGACCATGCACATTGAAGACTGATTTTTCAACCATGTATCTTCGTGACGAATTCGGTATTCCAACTGGAGAAAAAATTGCACCGCCAGTGGGCCCACACGACGATTGTTTTTCGGGTTCGCTAACTGCGCCTACGCTCAATTTTGCTAACAAAGTTCAAATAGTGATTCAAACTGACTGTTCACATTGGGTCGTGTACGACGAACCGCAACATGCAATATGTGTTGAGCCTCAATCTGGTCCCCCCGATGGATTCAACATTGAACCGCTAGTAATCACTCCTGATATTCCACTCACCCGATTTATGAGGCTTGTAATTAGCGAACTATAAAAAGTGTCTTAATGGTTCGCTAATAGATTGGCCAAACACGAAACGGTAGGATTTAATAATGACGAAACCGTTTGATGTCAACGGCCCGTTGCGAATTGCATACCTTACATATCGTGGCAAACCTCATGTTGGCGGTCAGGGCGTTTACACGCGACATTTGACCAAAGCTTTAGCCGACCTCGGTCATCATGTTGAGGTTTTCAGTGGTCAACCATATCCGGTTCTAGACGAGCGAGTTCAACTACACAAGTTGCCGAGCCTAGATATTTTCAACGACCACAACCCTGGGAGATTTCCTGCCTACTGGGAGTTAAACACATGGCCAAACTTCGTCGAGGCTGCGCTTTTTCTCAAGGGCACCTTTGGTGAGCCACTTTCTTTCAGTATGCGCGCCCACCAAGTTTTGCGCCAGCGAATAAATGATTTTGATCTCGTTCACGACAATCAATGTCTTGGATCGGGGATTTTGAAAATTGAAAAAATGATTCCGACAATTGTAACTTTGCATCATCCGATCACCAAAGACCGCGCACTTGAAATGGCTCACACACCAACTTGGTGGAAACGCAGGGCAATCGGTCGTTGGTATTCGTTCGTCTGGATGCAGGGTCGTGTCGCAAGCAAGATGCCACGCGTAGTCGTGGTGAGTGAAAACTCGATCAACGACATTCACACTGACATGGGTGTGTCAAAGGATCGAATGCGTCTGGTGCCAGTTGGTGTCGACCCAGATTTATTCAAACCAATCGCATCTATAACAAGAAAGCCTGCCCATCTAATTACGACAGCGTCGGCCGATGTGGCATTGAAGGGTCTATCATTTTTGCTTGAGGCTGTCGCCAAACTTCGCACTGAGAGAGAAATCCATTTAACAATTATCGGTAAACCTCGTGCTGGTGCAAGCGCTGATCTAATCGAATCACTTGGTTTGCAAGACTGCATAAGTTTTGTCTCGGGTGTAACCGATGAAAAAATTGTTGAGTTATACGCCCAGAGCGAACTCGCAGTCGTGCCAAGTCTTTACGAAGGATTCAGTCTTCCGGCAATTGAAGCAATGAGCACAGGCATTTGTTTGGTTGCCACCACTGGCGGCGCACTACCGGAAGTCACAGGCATTGACGGCGAAACGGTTTTGTCGTGTGTTGCCGGTGACGCAGACGCACTTGCGGCCACAATCCGGCGCGGACTTGACGACAAACAGTTGCGCGACAAAATTGGTCTCGCTGGTCGTGCGCGAGTTGCTGAGCGATGGTCATGGCGGCATTGCGCACAATTAACTGTTGATCAATATCGCGAAGTTCTGTCAATGCCTGACAACCAGCGAAAAATTGCCAAACGGCGAAGCGCTTAAGATGCTGACAATTAAATTTGACAGGCTAAATCTAAAACCAGGTGATGCATTTTTAGATGCTGGCACTGGCTTTGGTCGGCACGCCTTCGAGGCTGCTCGACGCGGGGCTCGCGTGATCGCACTCGACTATGCGCAGCAAGAAGTTGAAACCACCCGTGCAACTTTTGCAGCAATGTATCAAGCAGGCGAACTCGACCCAAGTTCGTTTACGGGTGTCGTGCGCGGCGACGCAACTTGTCTACCGTTTGACGATGCAACATTTGACTGCATTGTGACTTCTGAAGTTCTAGAACATATTGACGATGACATGGCTGCGTTGAGCGAACTCGTTCGAGTTTTGCGCCCTGGTGGTGTGCTCGCAGCAACCGTACCTTCATGGTTTCCTGAGAAAATAAATTGGGCACTTTCTGACGAGTATCACGCACCATTTGTCAAAGGTGGCCACGTACGGATTTATCGAAGTAGTGAACTACGTAAAAAAATTTCGCAAGCAGGGCTTGATGTCGGCGACTCGCACAAAGCACACGGGTTGCATTCGCCATACTGGTGGTTGCGCTGTGCGGTTGGTCCGCAACGCGAAGACAATAAAGCAGTTGCGTTATACAAAAAATTTCTTGAATGGGACATCATCTCTGCGCCACTAATTACTCGCGCCCTTGATCGTGCGCTCAGCCCTGCGATTGGCAAGAGTTACGTGGTCTACGCAAAAAAGCCACAAAAAGTCAACAACTGACATGTTTAATATTTCAGGTAATAATATTTCTGCTAAAACTCTGGCTCCACTAACTCTTGACGAACTTTCGTTGACTGCTGAATCAATCGCAAAACTTCAGCTTCGAAATGGAATGATTCCGTGGTTTGAAAATGGCCATTGTGACCCTTGGAACCACGTTGAAACAGCAATGGCGCTCGATGTTATGGGT
>JBAXAW010000084.1:0-7622 GCA_037142305.1 Actinomycetota bacterium | reverse complement strand
AGAGCGGTACGTTCGCAATGTACAGGCCAGGGGTTCAATTCCCCTCAGCTCCACTTAACTTGCCATAATGGCTGAGTACAAAAACGACAAAAACAAGTGAGGATTTTGAAATGGCAATGACTTGGACTGAAGCGAACCTTGCTGTTACCGCCCCTGGTCAGATTTTTGAATTGATTGACGCTGAAGTGTTCGGCACCAAGACACAAGTTTTTAAGAATGCTCCAGCGCACCTAGGTCAAATTTTCGCGGGCTCGCGAAATCATGGCGACAAGACTTTTCTTGTTTACGAAGGCGAAACTTGGTCGTTTGCAAAGACAATGGATCAGATTGATGCGCTTTCAAATCTGCTCGTGAATAGTTATGGCGTCAAGAAAGGTGACCGCGTTGCAGTTGCTATGCGCAACTACCCGGAGTGGGTGATGTCGTTTGCGGCGATTATTTCTGTTGGTGCAATTTCTGTGTCGATGAACTCGTGGTGGGTTGAGGATGAAATGGATTTCGCGCTACAAGATTCGGGAGCAAAAGTTTTAATCTGCGATCAGCAACGTTTTGATATCGGTCAAGAGAGTTGCAACAAACTCGGTATAAAAGTTTTGGTTGCTCGTGCCGAAAAACCACTGCCAACTGGTGTCGACACATGGCAAGAAGTTTTAGCACCGCATTTGGCTGCCGGTCTTAAGTGCCCTGCTGTAGATGTTGCTCCTGATGATGATGCGACAATTCTCTACACCTCCGGCACAACTGGGCGTCCAAAAGGTGCAGTGTCAACGCATCGCGCAGTCATTTCTGCACTGATGGCTTTCTCAGCACGAAATTCAGTGCTAAATATGTCTGGCACAAAACTAAAAGAAGTAACTGGCCCTGAAGTGCCAACTTCATTTATTTTAATCGTGCCGTTGTTTCATGTCACCGGTTGCGTACCAGTAATGATGAGCTGTTTTATCGCGGGATTGAAACTTGCGATTATGTACAAGTGGGATGCAGAAAAAGCACTTGAGATGATTGAGCGCGAGCAAATCACGAATTTTGTCGGCGTACCAACGCAAAGTTGGGATTTGGTTAACTCTCCAGCATTCGATAAATACGACACTTCGAGTTTGCGCGCAGTTGGTGGCGGTGGCGCCCCATCGCCGACTTCGCTAGTCGGCAAGGTCAACGACAAAGTCAAAAACGGCAGCCCGCAATTGGGTTATGGCATGACTGAGACAAACGCATTTGGCCCTGGCATCACAGGCTCTGATTATCTATCACACCCGACCAGCACCGGTCGCGCAGTCTTGCCGATGCTCGTTGAAGTGCGCGACGAAAACCTAAAACCAGTACCGACTGGGCAAGCAGGCGAAATTTGGTTTTTTGGCTCAATGTTGATTCGCGGATATTGGAACCGCCCAGATGCAACTGCTGAGACGATTGTCGACGGCTGGCTGCGATCAGGCGATATTGGTCGTCTCGACGCCGATGGTTTTGTTTATGTCGAAGACCGTGTCAAAGACATGATCATCCGCGCCGGCGAAAATATTTACGGCGCTGAGGTTGAGAGCGCGATCTATGATTACCCAGCCGTTCACGAAGTGGCAGTTTTTGGCGTGCCACATGAGCGACTTGGCGAAGAGGTTGGCGTCGCGATTTTGCCAAAAGCCGGCGCAGTGCTCGATCTGCAAAATTTATGGAAGTTTTTAGAAGGCAAAATCTCTGCTCATAAAGTGCCTAGTCATGTGATTGTGATGAACGAGCCGTTGCCACGCAATGCCGCTGGAAAGTTCTTGAAGCGTGAACTTCAACAGCGTATGTCTAAAGGCGAGTTGAAAGCCGAAACTCGCGTTAAATAGTTACTGTTCTTCGGGCGGTCGAAGGTTGCGAAATTGCCAAAGTAATAAAAAGTCGTAAGTAATTTTACATACCGCACAAATCAGCAACGGCCATCCAAAACGAGAATGATCCAGCATCCATCCAGCGACTATTGGAGGCAGAGCCGAAGCCAAACTGCGCGGCACATTTGTGACGCTGGCTGCTGCTGCTCGTTCGCTGGGCTGAACAACAGCCATGACATAACTAGATCGAACAGGTACGTCCATCTGGCTCAATAGCCCGCGCAAGATAAACAGAGTGACTGCGAGCCAAACATTGGGTGAAAGTGCAACACCGATCAAAAGCACACTTGCCGGAATGTGTGTGAAAACCATTGTCCGCACAAGACCGATTCGTTTGGCGATACGAACTGAAAGAAGCGACGAGATTGCCGAGAGTGTGCCGGTGACAAAGAAGACGACACCCAGTGCGCTAACCGAAAGATCGAATCGTCTGAAAATCCACAGTGCAAAAATAGACTGCACAGCGAAACCGCCGCCGAAAGAATCAAGACTAAATAGTGCGGCGAGTTTAAAAATTATGCGCCGTGAATCACCGAGAGCCGATTTTGTGCCAGTCGGTTTTGCTTGTGATGTACTCGACATTTGACGATAAATCGAAAAAACAATTAATCCAGCAAATGCATAAACAAAAAAAGTAATTCGGTAGCCAAAGAGGTCTGAGAGTTGCTGGCGATTCACGAACCACAGCGGTAGCGCAGCACACAGCGCGCCGATTGAGCCGACTAATGCACCACTTAAGTTATAGAGAGCAAACATCGCCGTGCGTTGATCATCAGTTACTGACGCAGAAAGACTTGCTTGCTCAAGGGGCAAGAATGCACTCACATCACCTGCGGATGGATTCATTGTGCCAATCACGCCGATAAATAGCAGAGCGATGAAACATGATGCGAAACCGAAAGCGATGCCCGTTAGTGTCATCAATAATGCAGCCATGGCGAGCAGTCGTGCTGGCGCAATGCGATGTCCGTAGATGCCAACGAGGATCGTTGTTACTGCAGAACCTAAAAGAGAAGCAGTAACAACGGCGCCGATCTGCACGCCTGATAAGCCAAGAGCCAGTAGAAAACCTGGCAAGATGACGTAGACCATGCCGTCGACGAAGGCTCGCACTGAACGGGTGGCGATTAACTTTCGGCCATCTGCTGTCGCGGTTGTTGGCGCCGATGGAAGTTTGAAAATCACGTAATGACGCTAGTTCATGAAATTTACGTGACTAACCAAAATCAACTAGTGTTTCATCTCGTGCCACCAGTAGATCTCACAGGTTCGAGCGGTGTAAGTCTAGATTCACTAACGATTGGCAATGCTCTCGTTGATGTTTTAGCAACAGTAGACGAAGGTTTTTTGATTCGCGAAAAAATTGTCAAGGGGTCGATGAACCTTGTTGATATTGCGCGATCAAAGCACTTGCATTCGTTAGTTAATTCACGAACCGAAATGAGCGGCGGAAGTGCTGCCAATACTGCTTATGGGTTGGCAAGTCTCGGCGGAAAAGCCGGATTCATTGGCAAAATTTCAGCCGACAGACTTGGCGAGTCTTTTGCTAATGATCTAGCAAATGTTGGCGTCAGTTTTTTTCCTGGTGTCACTTGTGAGACCGAAGATACCGGACGATGCCTAATCGTTGTGACGCCAGACGGCAACCGCACGATGAATACTTTTCTTGGCGCAGCGTCGCTGCTGGATGCTGCAGATATCTCACGTGATGCAGTGCAGAGTGCCGCAGTTGTAATGCTCGAAGGTTATTTGTTTGATCGTGACGCGGCCAAAGAGGCATTTCGTGTCGCTGCAGAATATGCTCACGCTGCTGGTCGTAAAGTTGCGCTTACACTTTCTGACTCATTTTGTGTTGACCGCCACAGAGCAGACTTTTTGGATTTAGTTAAGAACAATATTGATATTTTGTTTTCAAATGAAGACGAGATCAAGTCGCTTTACCAAGTTGGCTCAATCAATGATGCGCTTCATCAATTGCGAGATGACTGCGAATTCGCTGCAGTGACTCGCAATGAGCATGGCTCGGTCGTGATTGACGGTGACGAAGTTGTGATTATTGATGCTGAGCCAGTTGACAGTGTTGTTGACGCCACTGGTGCCGGCGACATGTATGCGGCGGGGTTTTTGTATGGTTTTGTGCGCGGCAAGCCAATTGAGCAATGTGGAAGAATTGGTTCGATTGTGGCGTCAGAAGTTATTTCGCACATGGGCTCACGACCGCTAGTCGCACTAAAAACTATTTTGCCAAAAGACTTAAAATAACAAAATTTTGTATTTAGTTAGCTTTCATCGGCTGGTAAATATACAAGTTGCAAGTCACCTAGTTTGACAAGGGTTGACGCTATCCATCCACCCAGCGTTGAGAAGTGTTCGTCAAGCAATTTGCTGGTGCCGTCTTGCAGGGTTTCTTCAGCCAGTTCGTAGTCGCCTGAATAAGTAACTTCAATCGCATAATCGATGTGTTCTGCAGGTTGTGAAGGTCGGGTGATCTCGACGGTGATGCTTTCTCGCTCTAGTTGGCTTGCGCTAATTTTTGGACTCTTGAGTGGTGCAATCTCGTCAACAAGTGAAGAATCGGGTTGGTCTGCGAGTCGTTGCACGCGAAACACAATTTCCATTTCAATTTCGGGAGACTCATGAAAAACTTCTTCGGTGTACCACGCGCGATAGTTTGCCTGGCTCCAACTTGGCCAAGTCAGGGTGATGTGAGCGACAACCCTTGGCGGTCGACCCTCACCTGGCAAGCCGTAACTTGTCTCCCAGACGAGATCGCCGAGCAACATGTCGGATTGAAAGTGCTCGTCAAACGCCTGGCGTTCTAAAAACGCGTTCGTAAAGGCATCTCGTAGTGCGCCGATGGCATCGCTAAAGACATGGTCGAGCATGTGGCTATAACGCTAACAATGTGCGAAACTAAATGCTCATGAGCCTGATAATCCTTGAACGCAGTGAGGGTGTTGCAACCCTGACATTGAATAACCCTGCCGAACGCAACACAATGACCACCGAATTAGTCAGCGACATCAAACAAGCAATGGATGAAATTGAAGCCGACAAGACAGTTGGCGCAATCATTGTCACCGGTGCCGCGCCAGCATTTTGTGCTGGGGCCAACTTAGGAAATCTCGCCGAAGCCGATGGCGAATCGCTGACCAAAATCTATGAAGGTTTTTTGCGCATCGCGCGAACGCCTTTGCCAACAATTGCGGCGGTTAACGGTGCTGCAGTTGGTGCAGGTATGAACCTTGCATTGTGCTGTGATGTGCGAATCGCCGCACATCGTGCGAAATTCGATACAAGGTTTTTACAGATCGGGTTGCACCCAGGTGGCGGTCACACTTGGATGTTTCGTAATATCGCTGGGCCACAAGCGACAATGGCTGCAGTCATATTCGGTGAGATTCTTGATGGTCACGAGGCGCAACGAGTTGGGTTGGTTTATAAATGCGTACCAGACGATGAATTGATGGCAACTGCGCGTGTTATGGCGGTGCGGGCGGCGAGTGCACCTCGTGAGTTAGCAATCATTACAAAACGCACAATTCAAGAGATGGCAAACGTCACCACGCATGACGAGGCAGTCGCTAAAGAGCTTGAGCCACAAGTGTGGACAACTCGTCAGCCTTGGTTCGCCGAACGTTTGGCAGCCCTACAAAACCGCATCAAAAAATCGTAACTTTTTAAAAGATTCTTGGTTATTGCAAGAATCTTAAGAGCAGGTTACTTGCCAACCAATAAAAGTGATGTACTGTGACGATCAATAGCTAAAACATTCAAGTATTTCCATAAGTGGGAGGAAAGATGAGTCAGCGTCACAGGCGTATCGAAGCCATACCACCACCGCGAGAAGAGTTGCGAGCGCATGCTCACAACGAGCGACATCGAATTCATTCTGAGTTGCATTTAATAACCGAACAAGTTCAGCACGGTATTGAACCAGAAGATATTGATGAGCCCGGTACAAACTGGAAACCGCTTCACCACCATAATTCTCAGATCGCGAGCCAAAATATTCGCGGTGCGACCTTCAAACATTGGAAGGCAAAGTCTTGGAAGCGTCGCAAAGCGATGCGTCGAGCGCGAATCGCTCAAATTTCAGAGATTTAAGTTTTAGCGACAAGCCATTGTTGAGTGATTGCTGCTTTGCGGTTTTGCCATTCTTCAATCGTGAAACCGTAGCGCAAGTGGTCCTCCCATACGCCGTTGATTTCTAAAAATCTTTCTGCTAAACCTTCAAGGCGAAATTTGAGTTTTTCCATAACCTTTTTGCTGTTTACATTTCTCGGAATAATGCATACTTCAATTCTGTGAAGTTTCAATTCTTCAAACGCAAAACGAGACAATACGGCTACGCCTTCTGCGACGTAACCATTTCCGGCTTGCTTGCGATCAATCCAATATCCGACCGTTCCGGTTTGCATCGCGCCGCGTACAACGTTATTTAGATTTACTTCGCCCGCAAAAGTATTTTCAATAAATAATCCAAGCGTGTATGAAGTGCCGGCCAGTCGTTCGCGATCGCGAGCGGCACAGCGGCGCTCAAATGCTTGGTAATCAGTGGCTGGGTCAGCAATGTATTCTGACCGCTTTGGCTCCCAGACCGAAAGCCACTCTCCGTTTCTCAAACGCACCTCGCTCCAAGCGGCATGATCGCCCTGAACAAGTGGTCGCATCATTATTCGATTACCTTGAAGACGTAAAGTTGTGATCTGAGATCCGGCAGGATGCTGGCTACTGAATATTGGGCTGGCAGAGCCAACCGTGTTTCGTGAAGCGCCACTCATGCGGGCCTGTTTCGTAGTTCGTCAACAATGCCGTCCAGCAAATTGTGCTGACTGATAATTAATTCTGGTATTTGCAGTCTTCGCATCACTGCTACTAGTAAACAACATCCACCCACGATGATGTCGGCTCGGTCGCTAGGTAACCCTGGGTTGAAAACCCTGTCAACTAACGGTTCTGTAGCCAAAGTTCGAAAAACATCTTCGGCTGCTTCACGAGTTAATCGCATTGCGTGTAATTTTTCGGGATCGAATTGTTTGAGCCCGAGTTCAACAGCGGCAACCGTGACGATCGTTCCTGCTACGCCAATTATTTGATCAGCACTAGCCAATTCAGGATTCATATGAACAGCATCGTCAACCGCATCGGATACAAGCGAAATAGCGTTTGTTAGCTCTTCAGGGCGAGGTGGGTCCCGATGCAGTTCGCTTTCGCTGAGAGTGACTGCACCAAACGGAATGCTGACTGCAGTCATAAGTGACTCTGTGCCGATCATTAATTCGGTCGACGCACCACCAATATCAATTACCAGAGTTTTTTTGTTTGTTGATTGCCCGAATGAGATGGTTGCACCGCGATAAGCAAGCGCACCTTCTTGTTCGCCCGAAATTATCTCGGGCTCTAAACCACAAAATAATTTTACTTTTTCAAAAAACTCTTTTGTATTGTTGGCCGCTCTGCAGGCTGCCGTAGCGACGACTCGCGTTTCTGTAACTTTGTGAGTTTTCATCAACAGCGCATATTCGGTGATGCAAGATGCGGTTCGTTCAATTGCCGCATCACTGAGTGAGCCAGTTTTTGTTAAGCCGGCACCCAGGCGAGTTGATCGCACAATTCGGGCAAGAGTTTTGCCAGACATGTCGGCGATTAATAAATTTGTTGAGTTACTGCCGATATCAATCGCTGCGAAAATCGAATCCATTGAGACAGCACCCTAATCTGAGCGAGAACTATTCGACTAGCTATTCG
>JBAXAW010000083.1:0-7703 GCA_037142305.1 Actinomycetota bacterium | reverse complement strand
GTGGTTTCGCTGAGAATGTGCCGTAGATTGAAGGGGTCGATTAGGGCTCATCCTCTGACCTGATGCCACTGACCAAAAGGTCGGGGCGACCAGTTATCTCGCTGGCTAGCAAATCTGCTTGCGAGACTTCGAAAGGCAAAATCAAAGTGGCGATCACTCCAACTAAAGATGTCATCAGCAAGCATGGACAGCACGCGACAGACTCGGGCTCACCAGAAGTACAAATTGCACTTCTCACTGAACGAATCAACAGTCTCACCGAGCATCTCAAGAGCCATGTCAAAGACCACCACTCACGTCGTGGATTGTTGATGATGGTTGGTCGTCGTCGAAGAATGCTTGATTACATCCGAGATCGAAACATTGAGAAGTATCGAAAACTTCTTGAAGATCTTGGCTTGCGTCGTTAAACGTTCGTCAACGATAAAAATATCGACAACAATTAATAAATAGAAACAACATAAACCAATCGAGCAATCTGTAGTTGGTTGTCAGTTGAGGATTTCGCGAACTGCTCTAAAAAGTTCCGCGCGATAGTCCACGAAGTTCTCAACTGGGAACCGACAATTTGCTCGCTTCATAAGTCTGTAACTCCGTAAAGAACGGCACAGACGCGAAAGGAAATATCATGGCTGAGGCCATTTCAGTAAGCGGTCCAATTTCAGGGACCGATAGAACACTCACCTTTGAGACAGGCAAACTCGCTTTGCAGTCGCAAGGAGCAGTAGTAGCAAAAATCGGTAAGACAACAGTTCTTGCAACAGCGAACGCCGCAAAGGGCGTGCGTGATGGAATTGACTTCTTTCCGTTGACAGTTGACGTTGAAGAGCGCGCATACGCAGCCGGAAAAATCCCTGGCTCGTTCTTTCGCCGCGAAGGTCGTCCAAGTCAGCAAGCAATTCTCACATGCCGACTTACGGACCGTCCGTTGCGACCAGCTTTCCCAGATGGTTACCGCAACGAAACTCAAGTCGTAATCACCGTGATTGGTGCAGACCAAACTAATCCGCATGATGTGTTGGCGATCAATGCAGCATCGGCTTCGTTCATGATCTCGGGCATTCCATTTGATGGCCCGATTGGCGCAGTGCGTTTGGCATTCAGCCAAGAGGGCAACTGGATCGCACATCCAACATTCGAAGAAGGCGAAGAGTCGACATTTGAATTGGTTGTTGCTGGTCGCGAACTTGACAATGGCGATGTTGCCGTGATGATGGTTGAAGCAGGCGGAACCGAGAAAAGTTTCTCTTATTACGAAGCGGGCGCACCAAAAGTTAACGAAGAAGTTATTGCAAGCGGATTAGAAGCATGCAAGCCGTTTATCAAAGAGTCGATCAAGCTTCAGCGTCAACTCGTTGCAAGCGTGATTGCAACTCGTGGCGCTATCGAGCCACTTAAGTACACACCAGTGCTTGATTACACAGACGAATTGTTTGCAGCCGTTGAGGCAGCAGCAACGACAAAGTTGCAACCGGCAATTCGTATCGCGCTCAAGAGTGATCGCAACGAAGCAATTGACGCAGTAACAACTGCAACGCTTGCAGAACTTGCAGAGAAGTTTCCTGCTCAAGAGAAGCAAATCAAAGAAGCAGTTCGCTCACTGACTAAAAAATTGGTGCGCAAGCGCGTCGTTGACGAAGGTATTCGTATTGACGGTCGCGGACCTGCTGATCTTCGACCGGTTTCGGCAGAAGTTGGTTTGATTTCAACTGCGCACGGCACAGGGTTGTTTCAGCGCGGCGAGACACAAGTACTCAACGTTCTGACAATGGCAATGCCAAAGATGAACCAGATGATCGACTCGATAACACCTGAGACATCGAAGCGTTACATGCACGACTACAACATGGCCCCATGGGCAAACGGAGAAACAGGCCGAGTCGGTACACCAAAGCGTCGCGAAATCGGCCACGGTGCACTTGCCGAGCGAGCGTTGTTTCCAGTTGTGCCAAGTCAAGAAAAGTTTGCGTACACACTTCGTTTAGTTAGCGAAGTTTTGTCGTCAAATGGTTCAACATCAATGGCATCTGTTTGTGCATCAAGTCTTTCTTTGATGGATGCAGGTGTGCCGATTGTTGCGCCAGTCGCAGGTATTGCCATGGGTCTGATTTTTGATCAGGGTAAGTACACAGCGTTGACAGACATTCTCGGTGCAGAAGATGCATTCGGAGACATGGACTTCAAGGTTGCCGGCACCGCAGATGCAGTGACTGCATTACAACTTGACACAAAAATTGAAGGCATACCAAGTGATGTTTTGGCGAAAGCATTACAACAGGCCAAAGAAGCACGCTTGAAGATTCTCGGTGTGATGAACGCAGCAATTAATGCGCCACGCGCAACGGTTAATGAGAGTGCACCGAAGATTGTCACATTTACGATTCCGCTTGACAAAGTTGGTGAAGTAATTGGGCCAAAGGGCAAAGTAATTAACACGATTCAACAAGAGACTGGTGCAGAAATCAATGTCAGTGACGACGGTGCAACCGGCATCATCACAATTGGTTCGCCAGATAACTCAAAAGTTGAAGACGCCAAGGCTCGTATTTTGGCAATCGTTGATCCACCGACTGCAGAACTTGGTGCTGTTTATATAGGTCGTGTCGTTAACACTGCGGCGTTTGGTGCGTTCGTAAATATTCTGCCTGGTCGAGATGGCTTAGTGCACATTTCAAAACTTGGCAACGGTCAGCGAGTGGCTCGAGTCGAAGATGTGCTTAACATCGGCGACGAAGTGCAAGTGCGAGTTGACGATATTGATGACCGTGGCAAAGTAAGTCTCAGTCTGATTGGCCCAGATGGCGAAGTCATCAAGGGCTCGGCTGGTGGATCGTCAGATGGTGGCGAGCGTGGCCCACGGCCAGAAAGAAGTGATCGTCCGCGTTCAAATGATCGAGGCGGGCGTAATGATCGTCCGCGCTCTAACGACCGTGGTCCTCGATCAAATGACCGTAATGATCGTCCGCGTTCGAATGATCGTCCGCGCAATGACCGAAATGATCGTCCGCGTTCGAATGATCGCAGTGCGCCATCAGATGCAGTCAGCGTGAGTTTTGAAGAAGAGTTCGATCGCGATTTGCGAAACGATCAATAGGCATCGACTGACATGACAATTCGTGTCGGTGTGATTGGTGCCGCGGGGCGGATGGGACAAACAGTCTGCGCTGCAATTTCAGCCGACCAAAATCTAGAACTGGTTGCGGCAGTTGACTCTGTTGCTTCTGGTTCGACGGTTGAAGGCTTAACAATTGCCAAAGATCTGCGTGCGCTGGCTGATGCAAACGTTGAAGTTGCAGTTGACTTTACGGTCGCTGCTGCTTCTCGAATTAACTTGCCTTGGTTAGCAATGCACAATGTTCATGCCGTGGTTGGCACGACAGGTTTTACTGATGCAGATATTGCAGAGTTTAAGAAAATGTTTACATCAAGCAATTGCATCGTTGCGCCGAACTTTGCAATTGGTGCAGTACTAATGATGCGCTTTGCTGAAATCGCCGCACCATTTTTTGACACGGCAGAAATCATTGAAATTCACCACGACGGCAAAGCAGATTCGCCGTCAGGCACGGCAATTGCAACAGCGAATCGAATGGCTGCGGCCAGCAATAATTGGGCTAAAGATCCAACTACACACGAAGCGATTGCCGGCGCACGCGGTGCAAAATCGGCTGCCGGCATACCGATTCATGCAGTTCGCATGCGCGGCGTTGTTGCGAATCAAGAAGTCGTGTTAGGTACGCAGGGTCAGACACTGACAATTCGTCACGACACGATTGATCGCGCAAGCTTTATGCCAGGTGTTGTGTTGGCATGCAAAAAAATTGTCGAGCACAAGGGCTTCACCCTTGGACTCGACAAGTTTTTGGGTATCTAAGCAACTGCCAAGATAAAGCGGTTTATCAACTAAGCGAGTCAATCGCTGCGTCGTAATTTGGTTCGTTGGCGATTTCGCTGACGAGTTCGGTGTGCAGAATCTTGCCTTTTTCATCGGCGACGATAACCGCACGAGCCATTACACCCTTTAGAACGCTGCTCGTTAAATTGACACCGAATGTTGCGCCAAAGTTTGATCTGAAAGAAGATGCAGTTTTGACGTTTGCCAAACCTTCAGCAGCGCAGAAGCGTCCTTGGGCGAATGGCAAGTCGGCTGAAACGCAGTAGATCTCGGTGTTGCTGAGCGATGATGCAATCTCGTTGAATTTCCGAGTGCTCGAGGCGCAAGTTGGTGTGTCGATACTTGGGAAAATATTGAAAATTACCCGCTTGCCCGCGATGTCTTTATTGGTGATGTCTTGCAACGCACTCGTAGTCAAAGAAAACTTTGGAAGCGACTTGCCAGTGGCTGGCAATTTGCCACTCACTGAAACTGGATTGCCACCCAAAGTTACAGTTGCGCCAGGTTTCTTCGCTGTTTTCTTAGCTGATTTTTTTGGACTTTTCTTCACAGATTTTTTCTTCGTAACTTTCTTTTTTGCGATTTTCTTTTTCGAAGTCTTTTTCTTTGTAGCCATGATTATCTCCTTGATTTTTGTGATTAGTTAGATTTTGGTCGACTTTTACGTGCCGACTGAAGTGAGGATACTACGAATAAAAGTCCGACAACCCACCATTGATACTTTTCTATGTAATTCAGAAAATCCTTAATTTGCTGTTCGAATAACTTTCCGCCGCGCCACAACACGGCGAGCTTTATCGCAATACCTAACATTAGAAGCGGTACAAATTTTTGAGTCTTCATTTTGCGATGCCCCACTAATAGGCAGACCACATTGCTTCCTGGCATCAGCACGACCATTAAAGCACCGGCTTTATCGACGGCTCTTTCGGTCCACCTATATATTGCGGGCATTTCGCCGACGTTTCCTGAGACCCAACTGGTTGCTTTCTCTCCGTACCATCGACCAACAAAAAATAGGGCTAATCCTGCGAGCAACACCCGACAGAAACCAATAACTGAGTAACTCAATAAATCGATATACGGCACTGACGCAAATAAATTTCGATTTCGTGAGCTTAGTAACAGCACAAGTTTTGGTCGCTCGTCGACGAGCGCTGGACCAATATTTGTGCCGATTGTGCCGATCACAAACAACATCGTTGTCAATGTCAATACGGCTTTTCGCATTCGTAACACGCTAGCCGACTTGCTAACTTTATTGATAGAAACTGACCATCTTTTGGGGGACTCATGAAGGGTTTAATGCAGGACACACCACTAACCATGGTGCACTTATTTGAGCGTGCCGAAAAGTACCACTCGGATAAAACAATCACGACGGCAACTGCAGTTGGTAAAGATCGCATCACTTATGGTGAGTGGGCAGCGCGCACGCGTCAACTTGGCGGCGCACTCGACAAACTTAAAATTTCTGCTGATGGGCGCGTCGCAACTTTCGGATGGAACACCGCAAGACATCTTGAACTTTATTTCGCAGCACCATGCACAGGGCGCGTTGTTCACACTTTGAATATTCGGTTATTCCCTGAACAACTCACGTACATCGCAAATCACGCTGAAGACGAAGTTGTGTTCGTCGATCGTTCGTTGTTCGGTTTGATTGCGCCATTATTGCCAACATTCAAAACTGTGAAGCATCTTGTCGTGATGAACGATGGCAAAGGCGATGTGCCAGATTCGGTAGACGGTATGCAGATGTATGACTACGAAGAATTAATTAAAGGTGTATCAGGCGTTGAATTTAAAATAACCGACGAAAATCGTGCAGCAAGTATGTGTTACACAAGCGGCACCACCGGTAACCCCAAAGGTGTTGTCTATAGCCATCGATCAACATATATGCACACGATGGGCGCGATGATGGTCGACTCGCTCGGTGCGCGCGAGAGCGACATCATTTTGCCAGTTGTGCCGATGTTTCATGCCAACGCGTGGGGACTTGCACACGCGGCAGTCGCATGTGGCGCAAACCTCGTGTTGCCTGGCCCAGACCTTTCTGGCAAAGCAATCGCCGATTTGATCGTCGAAGAAAAAGTCACTGTGGCGGCAGGTGTACCAACTATTTGGATGAGTGTGTTGCCTGAACTCAAGGGCCGCGATACTTCTGCGTTGCGGGTCATTCCTGTTGGTGGAAGCGCAGTACCAAAAGCACTCAGCGAGGCCTACCGAGAAACAGTTGGCTTACCAATCTTGCAAGCCTGGGGAATGACAGAGACGAGCCCAATCGCGGCGACTTGCAACTTGTCACTAGCCGATCAGCAAAAGTCAATCACAGAGCAGGCTGAACTTCGCACAACTGTGGGCACAATAAATTTCGGTGTTGATTGTCGAGTAGTTCTTCCTGGTACAACGACGCCAGTGCCGTGGGATGGCGAGACGAGCGGTGAGTTGCAGTGTGCAGGTTCGTGGATTGCCTCAACCTATTACAATGACGCTCGCGCCAGCGAAAGTTTCACTGATGACGGTTGGCTGCGAACTGGTGATGTTGCGACAATGGATTCTTCAGGTCGCATTCGTCTTGTCGATCGCACAAAAGATCTAATTAAAACTGGTGGAGAATGGATCTCATCTGTAGAAATCGAAAACGAACTGATGTCGCATCCAAAAATTAAAGAAGCAGCAGTCGTTGGTGTGCCGCATCCAAAGTGGTCAGAGCGACCACTTGCTTGTGTAGTGCTTAATCCTGGAGAATCTCTAACTAAGGATGAAGTGCTTGATTACATTCGACCGAGATTGGCGAAATGGCAAGTGCCTGACGATGTTGTGTTCATTGATGAAGTGCCAAAAACGAGCGTCGGTAAATTTTCTAAAAAAACTCTCCGCGAAAAATACGCAGATTACGTTTTGCCGACTGCCTGAACTCGGCGTAAGAATTGCTTAGTTCGATCATCTTTCGGATTATTAAAAATCTGGTCGGGTCGACCTTGTTCGGCGATTTGACCTGAATCTAGAAAACAAACTCGATCACTGATTTCACGCGCGAAGTTCATTTCGTGAGTTGCGATCAACATTGTGATACCGCTGCCTTTGAGTTCGCGAACGACATCAAGCACTTCGCCGACAAGCTCGGGGTCGAGCGCTGATGTTATTTCATCGAGTAACAGCACTTCAGGATTCATCGCCAGCGCACGAACTATGGCGACTCGTTGCTGTTGACCACCCGATAGTTGGTCTGGGTATGCGTCAATCTTTTCGTCTAAGTCGAAACGCTTAAGCAATGAATGAGCCGATGCATCTGCTTCTTGCGTTGACTTGTTAAGTACTTCAGTTAGTGCGAGCGTAATGTTGCGGCGCACACTCATGTGTGGAAACAAATTAAAACTCTGAAACACGATGCCGATTCTGCGGCGAATCGGGTCTGGGTCGCGACCAAGTTGTGAGATTTCATCGCCGTCAAGAAAAATCGCTCCAGCATCAACTGGCTCGAGCAAATTGACGCATCTCAACAATGTTGTTTTGCCCGAACCACTAGAGCCGATGAACGAAACGACTTCACCAGCGTTCACTTCAAGGTTGAGTCCGGCAAGCACTTTTCGCTCAGCAAAACTTTTGTGCACGTTATCGAGCCGAAGTTTCATCGAACCCTCGTAGCAGAAGTGCGTTTGCGTTCTCGGGCCAGCAAATAATCTGTCGTTCGTGTGAGCGGAATCGTGATCATCAAAAAGATAATTGCCGCGCCGATATATGGCGTGAAGTTGGCAAATTTTGCTTTATCGATATTCGCTTGGCGCAGTATTTCGATTGG
>JBAXAW010000082.1:0-7805 GCA_037142305.1 Actinomycetota bacterium | reverse complement strand
ATTACAACGAATGTTTGCACTGCGCGGTAGTTCACCCTGAACTCGTTGACCTCGTGCCGATCTACAAAACTGGCAAAACTATTCAACCTGACCGCCAAGACTGGGGCGCTAGTTTGGCGCCAGGTAAAACTTCGTTATCGCACAATCAAAACGAAAGTTTGGCGTTATTGCCATCGATGGAAGATTTAGATGAGTACTCAGTATTCGGTGCTTTTGTATATCCAAATATGTTGATTGACATTTCACCAACCGTGGCAGTACTAACTAGATACGTGCCGAAGTCTCCGACCCATACAACCATCTACACGTATTATTTGTTCCCAAAAAGTGTCGTAGATGACGAGACACTCGACCTCGAACCAACGATCTCGTTCAGCGACATGGTCAATCAGCAAGACATCGCAGTTTGCGAACGTGTACAACGAGGCGTCTCATCTAAGTCATTTGTCCGCGCGTACCACACAAAGATCGAGCGCTACTGCCATCAATTAATCCGTCGCTATCGAAGCGAGATCGTTTGAGTCAGTGCCGATTCGTGCGCTAACACGATCGTCGCTAAGTTAGCAGTATGCAAAGACGCGATTTCTTAAGAAATATTGTTATATCTAGCGGAGGGATAACGCTCGGCGGTGCCCTACTCGCGGCGTGCGGTGGCGCATCAACCAGCACCACGGTTGACGGTCTAGCGATCGGTACACCTGAAAAGCCAATCAAACTTCCGGTTACTACTGATGCCATTGCAGATGGACTCGCAAACGAAACGGGCACGCTTGAAATTCTTAACTGGGCTGACTATCACAATCCAGAGTCAATTGCGATATTTGAAAAACAGTTTGGCATAAAAGTCACAACAAGCATTTACGACGACGAAGCAGCGGCGATTGCAAAACTTAGAAACGGTACGTTCAAGCCTGACTTAATCTTTGGCATGTCAGCGACTGGTCTAGCCAAACTAATTGCTGCCGATATCTTGCAGCCGCTCAATAAGTCATACATTCCAAACTTCGGCAATGTTATTGCTGGTTTACGTAATCCGTATTACGACCTTGACTCGCAGTACACAGTGCCATACATGATTTACGGAAACGGCATCGGCTATCGCACTGATCGCATCGACAAAAATGCATTCACCTCTGGAAACGGTTATGACCTGTTGTGGGATTCGCAATACAAGGGCAAACTCGGGGTACTTGATGCACCGCGCGACACACTTGCGATGGCAATGTTCAGAGCAGGCAACTTCGATGCAAACACAAGCGACCCAGCAATTATCAAAAAAGCCGGAGATGACTTGATCTCGCTGCGCGAAGCGACTAACCCGAAAGTTGACATCTTGGCATACACAGAGCTCCCGGCTGGTAATCGTGATATTAACTTCACTTGGTCAGGTGACTTATTTACAGCATTGCAATATCTGCCCGAGGGTGTTTCGCCAAGCGTTCTTGGTTTCTGGTATCCACCAAAAACAATTACCACGAATGATTTCTTTTGCATCACAAAAACTGCAAAAGCACCGGTACTAGCGCATCAACTTATTAATTTTTTAAGCGACACCGATAACGCGTTGCTGAACCGTGAATATGTTGGCTACCAGCCAGCACTCGAGACAATCACAGTTGATCTTTTGATTTCGAGTGGCACAATCCCTGAATCATTGATTGACGCGCTGGTCACGCCAGAACGTTATGACGCCGCGCTATCTCAAGTGACTCTCGATCCCGCGGTCGATGCACTTTGGCTTGATCAATGGACTGCGTTCACTGCCGGTTAAGCATTGAGCAAACCGAATAAATCGCCTCGACTTTGGACGGGTTTTGCGTTTCCAGGCACCGCATGGTTGCTTGCTTTGTTCGCCGTGCCGTTTTATGCGGTCGCGTGTGTTGCATTCGGCTCGATTGATCCAATCTTTCGGGATGCAGTACCCCGCTGGAACCCACTCACCTGGGATTTCTCGGAAGCAAAAGTAATTTTCACAAGTCTGACAACTGGCCCACTTCAAGGTGTCGCAATACGAACAGTCGCTTACGTCGTGTGTGCAATGTTGCTGTGCTTTTTGATTGGGTTTCCCGTTGCATATTTTCTAGCAAGACACTCTGGCAAACGAAAACTGATGTATCTAGTTTTGATTATTCTGCCATTTTGGGTCAATTATTTAATGCGAATGTTGGCTTGGGTTAACTTACTTAGTCCAAGCGGTTTATTCAGTCGATTTATGAGCATATTTGGCGTGCACTACAACTGGCTCGACGGCTCACCGATAACCGTAATTCTCGGTCTTGTTTATGGATACATTCCATTTTTAATTCTTCCGCTCTACGCAACTCTTGAGCGTTTAGATTGGCGGCTCATTGATGCGGCGAGAGATCTCGGCGCCAACTCGCGTCAAACATTTCGACTAGTGACCGTTCCGATGTCAAAAGCTGGACTGGTTGCCGCGGGCGTTCTCATCGCCTTGCCAATGTTCGGTGACTATTACACGAATGATTTGCTATCACGGTCGCCAAACACTGAAATGCTCGGCAATCAAATTGATTTCTTTTTAAATGCCAGCACTCAACCACAGCGAGGAGCACTTTTAGTGCTCGCGCTTTCTATTTTTCTTCTAACCTTCATGTCGTTTTATTTACGAAGCACTAGACAACATGCGCGTCAAACAACCCGATGACGCTCGTGACTAGTCAGACTCAGAGGCGTGCAAGAACCTCACCGCTTGTATTTGTAATTTGGGCTTACATTATCTGGAGCATTGTTCCAGTATTAATCGCAGTCATCTACTCATTCAATAATGGTCGCAGCCGCACAGTTTGGCAGGGCTTCTCACTTCGTTGGTGGTTTACAGATCCGAATGCTTCGCTATGGCATGACGACTCAATGCGCAATGCAGTATTCAACTCACTAGTTCTTTCAATTGGCACAATGCTCGTTGTTACCCCACTCGGTATCACACTGGCAATCGGCGCGCAACGAATTCGTGGCAGAGGCAGCAATGTTGTGCAAGGTTTAACTGCAGCACCATTGATCACACCAGAAATAGTTGTCGGTGCAGCATTGCTAATAACTTTCACACGACTATTCACTGCCGTGCCGCTTGGCTTTACAGCGCAACTACTCGGCAACGTTACATTTTCACTTTCAAGTGTCGTCGTTATAGTGCGCGCACGCCTTGTTTCGATCGGCTCATCGTTCGAAGAAGCGGCTCGAGATTTAGGAGCGACTCGCTGGCAAGCATTGCGTTTTGTACTTTTGCCGATGCTGTGGCCATCAGTGATGGCAAGTCTTGTCGTTGTGTTTGCAACTGTGATTGACGATTTCGTGATAACTAGCTTTCTTTCATCAGGGGTTGATTCAGAAACTGTGCCATTGCGTATTTATTCATCTGTGCGTGGCGGCGCAACACCCGCACTTAACGCACTTGCCACGCTTTTGGTGATCACATCATTCACAGCACTAGTAATTGGGCTTTTCGGATTGTCAATTTGGCGCAAGCGGCACGGCGAACATGGTGGCCTTCGTGCGGCACTTGCCGACGTAACCCAAATGGAAAATTAAGCGCGTTAATTAGAGCGAATTAACTGGGGCGAATTAACTAGCTAGCGGCAAAATTCGCACAGCATCAGGCAGAACATCAATCATGGTGTCTTGACCATCTCGCAAACTTGCAGTCGTTTCATCATTCGGCACCTCGGCAGTAAGTGAAATTGCGCCAAGCCTTAATGCCACGCGCAAACTTGAGCCCGCAAAAGTTACTCGTTCAATAGTTGCTTTGTGAATACCAGACCCAATACGAATTCGCTCCGGGCGAATCATCACTGTGCCATCACCAAGCGGTGCAGAATCAGGCGCGATAAATTTCTCGCCACCCACTTCGACCACACCGCGCGAGACGACACGTCCCTGAATCAAATTAGCAGCACCAACAAACCGTGCAACCTCTACAGAGTTGGGCTGCTCATAAAGTTCACGTGGAGCACCGACCTGCATCAATCTGCCCTCGCGCATCACACCAATCCGATCGCTCATCGTGAACGCTTCGTGTTGATCATGAGTTACGTAGATAAACGTGATGCCGATTTGACGCTGCAATGTCGCCAATTCAACTTGAAGTCTGGCCCTCAATTGTGCGTCAAGCGCACCTAGTGGCTCGTCAAGAAGAAGCACGCTGGGCTCGAGAATCAGAGCACGAGCAAGTGCGACGCGTTGTTGCTCGCCACCAGAAAGTTGGTGCACGCGACGCTCACCAAAACTGCCAAGTTGCACGAGCTCGAGCGCCTCGCCGATTCGCTGCTCGTCAGACTTAGAACCTTTTATAAACGCATTTTCGAACCGTAAACCAAACTTCACATTTTCTTTAACATTCAAATGTGGAAACAACGAATAGTTTTGAAACACAGTGTTTAATGGTCGAGCCTCTGGCTCGTCATTTGTTACATCGCGATTGTCTATAAAAATATTGCCACTATCAGGTTGCTCAAAACCACCGATCATTCGCAATGTTGTTGTCTTGCCACAGCCAGACGGGCCAAGCATCGAAAAGAACTCGCCGGCACGTATTTCGAGAGAAACATCATTGACTACATCTCGGTCGCCGTATGACTTGAACAAATTCTTTAGCGTTACCGCACCGTCAAGTTCAATTGCTGGCATCATTTATCCCCCGAATTATTAAGCGCGCATTGTTTCAATATTGCCGTCGACTGGCAGCACTTGACCGGTGATGAACCGCGCGGCAGGCGAACTAAGAAACACTGCAGATGCTGCAATATCGCTGGCGTCAACAAATGTCTTCATTGAAACCTGATTCTCATATCCGGTGCGAATACTTTGCGCGCTCACTCGTGTTGCAGTAGCTTCGCGCTCGATTACGCCGTCCATACGCGGGCCGCTAACCGAACCAGGGCAAATCGCATTGACACGAACCCCTTCTGCGCCGAGCTCCATTGCCCAAGATTTAGTTAAGCCGATGATTCCCCATTTGGCAGCAACATATGGCGAGCGCAACGGGTAGCCGAAGATTCCGGCACTCGTCGAGATATTTATAATTGAGCCTCGAGTCTGCAGCAACATCGGCACTGCGGCACTTGTGCATCGAAATGTGCCGCCCAGATTTATTCGCACACATTCGTCGTAGGCGTCAGCATCCATTTCGTCAACTCGCGCAGTCGGGCCAGGCACTCCGACGTTATTTACTAAAATATCTAAGCCACCGAGATCGCTTTGAATCGCAGAGAACATCGCCGTCACATCACTGGTTTTTGAAACATCGCAAACATAATTGGGCTTTGTGCTGTCGTTGACATCGCAGACAACGACTGTTGCACCGGCTTGTTTGAACGCATCGGCTATCGCCTTGCCGATTCCTGAGCCACCACCTGTCACCAAAGCCCGCAAACCTTTAAGTGAGAAATCTTGAGAGTTCGGTGACGTAACCATCTAAATAGAACTTAGCGTCTATCGCGCTAGCCGTGAATTTTTCCGTCAGGCAATAGTGCATTAGTCATGATTGCGCCATACAAATCGACACCAGTGAGATTCGCACCGGTCATGTCGCTGTCAGACATCAGTGCTCCGCGCAAATTCGCACCTCGCAAATTCGCACCTCGTAAGTTTGCGCCCTTAAGGTTTGCGCCCTCAAGATTGGCAGTGAAGAGCTCTGCACCAGATAAATCGGCGCCAGATAAATCGGCGCCAGAAAGGTCGGCACTGGTCAAATTTGCGCCAGACAAATCCGAATCTGCCAACATCGAGTTCTTTAGATTCGCCTTGTTTAGAACTACGCCATGAAGATCTGCGCCTTTTAATATCGTCCCTTCTAAATCTGCGTCGGCAAGAACCGCGAATGGCGCGATTTCGTAGCCGTTTATGCGGGTGGTCAACACTGGCGTGCTTGACGCCCAATAGCCAAATATCAAAAAAATTGGGATCAAAAAAATTGAAACTTTTACAATCCGCACGCTTAAACCTTAGAGCAGAAGCCCGAACTGAGCACATTTGCCTGCAAATTCCACCAAAACCGGCATCTTATGATCAGCCTCAAAAATGGCTATTCGTGAACGATGTCACTGTCTCTTGATTCGCACTAAACGCTTAGAAATTTGCTAGTTTACGTAATTGGTTAACCAACCAAGCAATCGATATCAAAGTTGAAAACTAATTTTGAAGTCGAAGGCGTTCCAAAAAAAAAGGAAAAACATGTTAAGTCAAATCAAGAAATCAGTATTGCTGGTTTCCGTAGGAATGATCCTCGGAGCTGGAGTAATGGCAGTCAGTGGCGTTTCAGCAGCGGCGAATAACACCGTATGTGCAAACAAAAAAACTGGTGCAATGCGAATGGCAAGTGCATGTTCAGCAAGTGAGTCAGATGTAACTTCTTCACTCAAGGGCGCAACTGGCGCAACTGGTGAAAAGGGTGCAACTGGTGCAACTGGTGCAACTGGTGCAACTGGTGCAACTGGCCCAGCAATGGGTGGAGCTACTTCAAATGCTTCAGCATTTCCAAACGCTTTCGTATCATACGCAAGCACAACATCAACATTCACTGTTGCTCAACTTTTGACCAACCGCATCATTGTGACGAGCCAAACAGCTCCAATCACACTCACGATGCCAACTGCAGCAGCAACGCTTACTGCAATTGATGGCGAAAAGGCAACAACGACATTTGAGTTCACAATCGTAAACAACGGCACCGGCTTGGTCACACTTGCTCCAGGCGCTGGTTTCACATCGGTTGGAAACATGACTGTCACAGCATCAAGCGCAACAACAGACGGCTCCGGCTCATGGATGTGCGTAGTAACAGCAAAAGACGTTTCAGCAATTTGCTACCGCAAATAATCTGAATCTAATAACTGATTAACTTTCGGGTTGTTAGTTCGAGCAATCGAACTAACAACCCGATTTTTATTTTCTGGCTAATTTTAATTACGAATATTCGAATTTAAGTTTTTTGCCTGGGCCGCACTGACACCAGTGCCACTGCCGAGGCCGCAATTGCAAGCAGCACCAACGAAGGCAAAATGCCTATCTTTGGTCTCCAAACCGCGTTAGTAAACATCTCAAGTTGGTTACCTTGCTTAATGCCCACGGAATACCGTCTCAACGCAGTTGCTCCACACCAAATCATCAGAATTGTCCAAACTGATGCAACCCAATATTCACCGCTAGCACGCCAGTCGGAACGAGCAAATAAAACGATCGGCACTCCAACTAAAAGCGGAACGATGTGTCGTCCCTGCAAACCAAAACCACGCACAAACGAATACATCTGTATGTCCACTAAAATTCCGAACGCGATAGCTGATGCAATAATCAATAGGGCTGTGAGTCGTGTGCCTTGCGAAACTTTTCTCCACTGCATGATAAACACGGTCACCGCCATTGCGGCCGCTAAATACAACGCTGGCGTTGACGTCGGTGTATCGAGCCAGCCATAGTTGCCATACGACTGTCTGATTACTTCTGGCAAATGACTCAGTGTCTCAATAATCAGCTGACCACGCGGCAATCCTGGAACGTCTCTGACATAACTGGGCGAAGTCTGAAAACTATAGATCCTGACAAACCACCAAATCGAAAAAACCATCGCAATTAGCTGTGTAGATAACAGCCATCTACGCTCGAGCAGTGATCGGATATAAATTTTATTAGTCCACGATGCACAGATAATCAACGTAATAACACTTGAATACGACACAAAGCCAAGTGGCCTTGCACCAATCAAAAATACGCCAGCGGCGCCAATTGCGAATCGTTCAAAACGGGACATCTTTTCACCAGCCAAAAGATCAGGCAAGAGTGTCCACAAC